>PWFZ01000065.1 GCA_003555185.1 Balneolaceae bacterium
CACTCTTGATCTTTACGTTATTCTCCTGATTGTACTGATAAACAGCAGTTCTCATCGAGTTAACACTCTTATCGTTTGTGTATTCAACTTCAACCGCCTGACCGCCCGGCTGTAGTTTATCCAAAGCATCCATCAAAGGCTTAAACTTTGATGATCTTCGCTTACTGGATTTTATTTGTGATCGTTTAACAAATTTTATGTCCATTTTCTAAAGTAATCTACTGTTTTTATTTATTCTTTGATTTTGAATAGTGCTTTTTCGGAATGTAATTATACTTTTTATCGTCTCTTACAATTAGTAATAATAATTATTTATTTATAATTAATCCATAATTATAAAATCAAAACTTTATATACCTGTAAATAGATGTTAAATATCTGTCAAATAAATTTGTCACCGGCGCTAATAGGGTAGATATTTCCAAAAGAAACATACTTTCCAATAAATCAACGCAGCATTTATTAATAGCATTACTCTATAGTAACCTATATAATAGGTACGTAGGAATTATTTAATAGTTTCTTTTATTATTTGGTTTCGTGTTAGAAAAAATAACTGAATGTAAGAGAAGTTTATATATAAACAGGGGGTCTAATTACCCATCGAATTCACTAAATTAGTAAAACTGTAACGTTTTCTCTCCCAGCCTTATTAGTTGATATTGTACTGTATACAAGAAATAAAAAAAGGACAACTCCTATCACTAAGAAGTTGTCCTTTTGTGGGCGCTGAGGGATTCGAACCCCCGACCCCCTCGGTGTAAACGAGATGCTCTAAACCAACTGAGCTAAGCGCCCTGCTTTGTTGTAGGGACGCCAAATATAAGAAGGTTATAGGTCCGCACAAAACAGTTTTTACTTTTTCAGAAATTTTTTATCTATAAGTAGTGGTTAACACTGTTAACCAAAATGCATATATTGTTGAAAAATGGCTTTTAAACTAAACAGAGCAGAATTATGGCAAATACAAAAAATTCCAAGAGTGTTGTATTTATTGACGGTGGACGAACACCTTTTTTAAAATCAGGTACCGATTTCAAAAATAGGTCATCGTATGATCTTGGCAGATTAGCAGTCTCCGGCTTAATCACTAAAACCAAGGTCAATGGAGAGCAAATTGACCGAATCTATTTCGGCAATGTCATACAAGATATCAATACCAGCAATGTAGCCCGGGAATCTTCACTTGCGGCCGGTCTGCCGGAGCACATACCGGCAAATACAATCTCTATGGCGTGTATCTCTTCCAATATGGCGCTTACAACTGCAATGGACACCATAGTGACCGGAAATGCACGAGCTGCTATCGTAGGAGGAACCGAAGTAATGAGTGATATTCCCATACGTTTTAGAAAAAAATTCCGGCAAAAACTGCTCGAAACACAAAAGTATAAATCTCCCACAGACTACCTGAAGTTTTTTAAAGGGTTGTCTCCTTCTGACTTATTACCTGAAATCCCATCCATTTCTGAATATTCGACTGGAATAACAATGGGAGAAAGTTGTGATATGATGGCTGCTAAGTATGACATCTCCCGTGAAGAACAAGATGCATTTGCACTTCGCTCTCACCTACTTGCTGATAAAGCATCTGAGAAATTATCTGACGAAATTTTTCCTGTGCCTGAGAATAACGGAAAAGACATCATCAACCGGGATAATGGAGTCCGTGGTGACAGCACCCCCGAAAAGCTCTCTTCACTGAGGCCTGCTTTTATCAAACCACACGGAACCGTTACTGCAGGAAACTCATCTTTTTTAACAGATGGAGCTTCAGCCGGACTTGTAATGGATGAAGAATTTGCCTTAAACCATGGATACACACCCAAAGCCACTCTCCGGGCATACAGCTATGTTGCCAATCGGCCCGACGATGACTTACTCATAGGCCCGGCTCACGCAGTGCCTGACGTTCTCGATAAATTGAACCTTTCATTAGCTGATATTGATGTTTTTGAATTTCATGAAGCATTTGCCGGTCAGATGCTAACCGTTTTGAAAGCATTGGGCAGTGATTCATTTGCCAAAGAAAAACTCAATAGAAAGGGAAAGGTTGGGATTATCCCCTATGACAAACTAAACAGCTGGGGAGGATCACTATCTATCGGACATCCATTTGGAGCCACAGGTGTACGGTTGGTAACAACTGCCGCCAATCGACTCATCGATGAAAACGGTAAATATGCCCTTATTGCTGCATGCGCAGCCGGCGGCCAGGGTCATGCCATGATTATTGAACTATATGAAGGGTAATAAGACTCACACAGAGAGAAAATCATCCATTAATAAATTATTAAACAGCAAAATCATGACTACTACAACAAAAATACTCCATAGTGAAATCATCGAGAATGTTGCCGTTGTAACCCTGAATACACCCGGCGAGAAAGTTAATAAGCTTGATGAAACCTTAATTGAAGAGTTCTCCTCATTTTTAGATGAACTGGAATCTAATGATGAAATTCTTGGCGCAGTTCTACTGAGTGGTAAAGAGGAAAACTTTATTGCTGGTGCAGATATCGAAATGTTTAAAACCCGCACTACAGCAGAAGAACTTTCGGAACTCAGCTGGACGGGTCATGAAATTTTAAATCGGGTTGAAAATTTTAAAAAACCCCTTGTGGTTGGAATTCATGGCCCCTGCATGGGAGGCGGAACGGAACTTGCGCTGGCCTGCCATTATCGAATTGTATCTGATCATTCTGCCACAAAGATAGGATTACCTGAAGTGAAATTGGGCCTCCTACCCGGGATGGGCGGAACTCAGCGGCTTCCAAGATTAATCGGCCTGCAGAAATCACTTCCTTATTTGTTGACAGGCAAAAACATGTACTCCTACCAGGCCAAAAAAACCGGTTTTGCTAACGAAATCATTCATAAACATGGGTTAAAAGATGCGGGGATCAGTGCGGTTAAATCTCTATCGAAAAAGAAAGTAAAACCATCTGATAAGAGATCTCTGGCCGAAAAATTACTTGAGGGGAATCCGTTAGGACGTAGCGTGATTTTCAAACAGGCACGGAAAAAGACAATGGCACAAACCAAAGGGAATTATCCTGCCCCAATGAAAATTATTGATTCTGTAGCATTTGGAATAACGAATGGTCTTGAGGAGGGGTTGAAAAATGAATCAAAACTCTTCGGTGAACTTGCCGTAACTCCGGAGTCCCGGGCATTGGTGAATCTCTTTTTTGGTATGACAAATGCCAAAAAGAATCCACTTGAAAAAAAGAAACGCGAAGTAAGAAATTTAGGTGTTCTCGGTGCCGGATTAATGGGTTCAGGAATCTCGCAGATCAGTATTAAAAATGGATTTCATGTCTGGCTTAAAGATCAGGAAATTGATCAGGCGATAAATGGAAAATCTACCATTGAAAAAGAACTGCAGGGCGAAGTAGATAAACGAATCCTCTCTGATTTTGAAAAGGATGAATTAATCAGCATAGTTCATCCTACCGCTTCTTATGATGGATTTGATAAAATTGACGTTGTGATTGAAGCTGTTTTTGAGGATCTGAATCTAAAGCAAAATATCGTTCAGGAAGTGGAAAGTAATTCAAATAAGGACTGTATTTTCGCTTCCAATACATCATCACTTCCAATAAGCGACATAGCGGCAAAAGCAAAACGACCGGAAAACATAATAGGGATGCACTACTTCTCTCCTGTTCAAAAAATGCCGCTTTTGGAGATCATAAAAACAGAAAAAACCGCTGACTGGGTAACAGCTACGGCTTATGACATTGGAGTACGACAGGGAAAAACGGTCATCGTGGTCAACGATGGCCCGGGATTTTATACAACCCGTATTCTTGCCCCGTTTATGAATGAAGCCCTTCTGCTTTTAGAGGAAGGTGCATCTGTTGTACAGTTGGACAGAGCCATGAAAAGATATGGATTTCCCGTAGGTCCGATTGCCCTGTTTGATGAGGTTGGTATTGATGTTGGAGCTCATGTAGCTGATACACTCAGCGCTAAATTTGAATCCCGTGGAGCCAAAACAAGTACCAAAGCGAAAGAACTATTAGATGCCGGATTTAAAGGACGAAAAAACAAAAAAGGATTTTATAAGTATGAATCTGACTCCAAAAAGAAAGAGGTGAACTCAGATGTCTACTCATTCTTTGGAGGAACTGAAAGAAAACGATTCAATGAATCTGAAATTCAGGAGCGACTCTTTTTAGTAATGGTTAACGAAGCCATCCTCTGTTTGCAGGAGGGAATTCTTACAAAACCTGTTGATGGAGATCTTGGAGCAATTCTTGGGCTTGGTTTCCCTCCATTTTTAGGAGGCCCATTCAGATTCGTAGACCGAGAAGGTGCTGCATCCATCCAGGAAAGAATGGAAAAACTTAAAGAGGAACACGGAAATCGTTTTAAACCTGCTGACCTGTTGGTCGAGAAGAGTGAAAAGGATGAATTGTTTTACAATGAGTAGTCCTTTTGTGAGTTCATGTGTTAGTAAACACGTTGTACTCAGGGTTTAAAAATGGTATCTTTTCCCTGCTGAAAAAAATCAACTTAAAACTTCTTTTATGACTTTTTTAAACCTGTATTTTCTAATGGGATCACCTGAAGGCGGTGGCGATGGTGCCTTAATTAATCTACTGTTTCTGGGTGCTCTCTTTTTTGTATTTTATTTTTTCATTATTCGTCCGCAAAGCAAACGCCAAAAAGAGATACAAACCAAAGTATCTGAGATGAAAAAAGGCGATAAAGTGGTCACGGGGGGCGGTATGCTAGGAGTTGTGAATTCAATAGATGACGATACTGTTCTGCTTGAAATTGATAGTGGTGTAAAAGCGCGTTTTCAAAAATCATCTATCACGGATGTAAATCCCAATAAGAAATAAATAAAGCGATGGTAAAAACAGAAAGTTAATTCTTTCTGTTTTTCTTGATTTAATTACCATCAGTTGGAGTCCAAATTATGTCAGATAGTCCATTCCATAGTATACCCGAAGCGATTGAAGATATCCGTAACGGAAAAATGATTATCGTTGTAGATGACGAAGATCGTGAAAATGAAGGGGATTTTTTGATGGCCGCCGATAAGGCAACTCCGGAAGCCATTAACATAATGGTGAAGCACGGCAGAGGCCTGGTTTGCGTCCCTATTACACGCGAGAGAGCCCACGAGCTTGAACTGGACTACATGGTTACTGAAGGTGCCGATCCGGACGAGGCGGCATTTACGATCTCTATTGATCACAAAAAACTGACTACCACCGGAATCTCTGCACCCGACAGATCCAATACCATTAAGGAGATCATCAATCCGGATGCTAAACCCCGGGATTTTCGCCGCCCCGGACATGTATTTCCGTTGATTGGAGTAGATGGTGGCGTTTTACGACGCGCCGGCCATACCGAAGCTGCAATTGATTTTGCTCGTTTGGCAGATTGCGCACCCGCAGGAATTATCTGCGAAATTATGCATGATGATGGCGAGATGGCTAGGCTTCCTGAGTTGATAGAACTCTCCAAAAAATTTGATATGAAGCTGGTAACAATCAAAGATTTGATTGAGTACCGAATGGAGCATGAATCACTCATTAAAGAGATCTTTACAGTGGACATGCCTACGATTTACGGGGATTTTAACCTTCATGTATTTGAAGAATCCTTGACCGGAGATCATCATCTGGCGTTTGTAAAGGGATCATGGTCGGACGATGATACTGTGTTGGTTCGTGTTCCCTCTGCTAACGCTCTTGGTGATATATTTGGCAGTAAGCGCAGTGATAAAACAGCCTTGCTTCAACAAGCCATGCAAATGGTAGACAAATCTGAGAGTGGCATTGTATTGTATATGAACCAAATGAGTCGTGAGCAGGGAATGGTTGATCAACTGCTGGCCATTAAACTACAGGACGATGGACTGAGTAAAGAGGAGATCAAAAAGAAACTTGGCGTAAAAATGGACTCCCGTGATTATGGGGTTGGAGCTCAGATTTTACACTCTCTTGGAGTTCGAAAGTTACGTTTGCTTACAAATAATCCTGTAAAACGAGTTGGACTAAAAAGCTTTGGCCTGGAAATGGTTGAAGAAGTGTCTATTCCAACGGATCATTTGGATTTAACCCATCACGAGGAGAAGCTGGATAAAATTGAAACAAAAGATGGGTTTCTTAAAAACCTGATGCTTGAATAGGACAACTTATCAGGTTTAACGGTTATAATTCTATGCTGCTTTTATTCTTTTCAACAGAAGATTGATCTTCCTGATCAATCTTATCTTCTCCGTTGTCCTCCTCTTCCACAGGTAAAATCTGCTTATGAAATAGAAGCATGGCAATGATAGCTGTACTTATTGCTATGTCTGCAACATTAAAGATGTATGGAAATACGGGTGTATTCCACAAAGTAAGATTAAAGTGAATAAAGTCTACCACGTGCCCATCAAGTACACCACCATAACCACCTACGATGCCCATAAAAATGCGATCGGTGATATTGCCTAATGCCCCACCTATAATCAGACCCATGCAGAGCAAATAGTAAAAGTTTGCATTATGCAGAGTCTTTAATATATAGACCAATATCCCGATAGTGGCTAATATAGCCACTATGCTGATAGCCGGCGTAGAAAGCCAGTCCATACCCAATGCCATGCCGGGGTTTTTTGTGAAATTGAACGCAAGCCACCCCTCAATGATATCTAATCGCTGAAGTTCAGGAGTCGTTCTTACCAGCTGTTTTGAGATCTGATCCAGAATCAAAACAATAATTGCCGGTACAAATAGCACTGTTAATTTTTTATTCCGAAGTGTCAAAAACTATGGATTATCTTCGTTTTAATTTCGCATCAATGCTCAACTGAGTGTGTGGAACAGCTTCAAGACGCCCTTTGGCAATCTTTTTACCCGTTACTTTGCACACACCATATGTTTTGTTATCAATACGTGTAAGCGCATCGTCCAAATAACGAACAAACTTTTTAGTTCGATTAAAAAGCATATACGTTTTTTCACGTTCCTGTGCATCCGTACCTGCATCTGCCATATGAAACGAGTATGCAGATTCATCTGATGCATTTTCCATACTTTCTCGCAGTGAATTCTGAAGTGTGTTCAGTTCACTTTCAGCTTCGTCTCTTTTTGATATAATGATATCCCGGAAATATTCAAGTTCTTCATCGTTATACGGTGAAATACGCTTGCTTTTTTTGGAATCCTTTGAAGATGCCATAAGCCCTATCCTTTTTTAACTGTTAATGGTTCGTTGAATCGAAATTTCGCAATCCTGACCCTCTATGTTCCACGACTTGATAAAGTCAGGTGCATCTAGGAGTTCAGAGTATACTTCTTCTGCTAATGTTTCTGTTTTTATACTTTCCAATCTTGCGGTGATCGCCTTTTCCAGATCTTCAGATCCGCTATATCCAATTTCAATACGGTCGGTCACTTCATAATCCGCTTCTTTCCGCATGTTTTGAACACGATTCATAAATTCCCTTGCCATTCCCTCCTGACGGAGTTCATCAGTTAGTTCAGTGTCTACCGCAACGGTTATTCCGTCTTGTGTTTCTACTGACCAACCTTCTAATCCCGTTCGTTGAATTTCAAGTTCAGAGCTACTAATTGTAACATCCTCACCATCGTCCATTTCTAATTGAATACTGCCAACGCTCTCGAATTCAGTAATTTGATCACTGCTTAATTTACTAATTTTCCCGGCAACTGCCTTCATCCTTTTTCCAAGTCTTTTTCCTAACACAGGAAAGTTTGGTTTGGCCGTTTTGCTAACAATTCCAGAGTCATCATCAACAAACTGGATGTCTTTAACGTTAACTTCATCCAAAATAATATCTTTCACCGCTTCAACTACCGTCCGATCCTCTTCATTCATCGGCAAAATGATCTTGGCAAGCGGCTGACGCACATTTATATCGATCTGATTCCTCACCCGAAGGACAAGTGTACTTATCGTCCTGGCTACATCCATCCGACGCTCGAGCTGTTTATCAATCGCCGTTTCCTCTACCGTTGGATAGAAAGATAGATGAACAGATTTTTCGTCTTTTCCGGTAACTTCATTCAGTTTCTGGAAAAGCCACTCTCCCATATATGGGGCAATTGGGCTGATAATTTTTGAGAGGCTTGCAAGACACTCATAAAGTGTTTGGTAAGCAGCTGTTTTATTGAGGCTTTTTCCTTCTTTCCAGAAACGTCGCCTGTTTCTTCGAACATACCAGTTACTCATTTCCTCAACAAACTGCTCAATTTCGCGGGCAGCTTTTGTGGGCTCATACTCTTCGAGGTGTTCATCAACAATTTTAATGACACTATTTAGGCGTGAAATTATCCAGCGATCCATTTCGGTCCGCTCCGCTTTTGGCAGTGTAGATCCCGAATAGGTAAACCCATCAATATTGGCGTACATTGCAAAGAATGAGTACGTGTTTACAATGGTATTAAAAAACTTACGCTGTGTTTCCTGCAGTCCGTCTTCGCTAAACTTCAAATTCTCCCACGGCGATGAGTTGCTCATCATATACCATCGAACAGTATCGGCACCATAATTCTGAATGACTTCGAAAGGTTCCACAGCATTACCTTTCGATTTACTCATTTTCTCACCGTTCTCATCAAGCACAAGCCCGTTAGAAACTACATTATTGTAGGCAGGCTTATCAAACAGCATCGTTCCGAGCGCATGAAGCGTATAGAACCAACCGCGTGTTTGATCTACACCTTCGGCGATAAAGTCGGCCGGGAAATTCTCTTTAAATTTATCCTTGTTCTCAAACGGATAATGCCACTGTGCCCACGGCATTGATCCTGAATCGAACCAAACATCCAACAAATCAGGAACCCGAACCATCGTACCGCCATCGGGGGCATCCCAAGTTAATTCATCGATATAGGGACGGTGAAGGTCGATTTCATCCTTTTCCTTTAAGCCGGCTTTCTTTTTCAGTTCTTCTATGCTTCCGATGCACTCGATGTAATTGGGATCTTTATCACTCACCCAAATTGGAATGGGTGATCCCCAAAATCGCTGACGTGAAACCGCCCAGTCAACATTATTTTCGAGCCACGTGCCAAAGCGTCCGGTTCCCGTACTTTCGGGCTTCCAGTTAATATTCTTGTTGTAATCCACCATTTTCTGCTTTACCTCAGTAGTGCGTATGAACCACGACTCTACAGGATAAGACATCAACGGCGTACCTTTTCGCCAATCGAACGGATAGTTGTGCAAGAAAGTCTCGTGCTTATACATCAAGCCTTTTTCCTTAATAGCCCGGGATATTTCCTTATCGGCATCCTTAAACCACTGGCCGGCAAACTCTTCAACACGATCTTCGAACCGTCCTTCACGGGTCACCGGGTTAAACATGGGAATACCGTTTTTCTTGCCCGTTTCATAATCATCCGCACCAAAAGCCGGAGCCGTATGAACCACACCCGTTCCATCTTCGGTAGTTACATAATCCGCTTCAATAACTCTCCACGCTTCTTTTTTATCAAACTCTTTAAAAGCGTAATCAAAAACGGGACTATATGTACGTCCTACTAATTCACTCCCTTTGTAGGATTCAACAATTTCGTAGTCGTGATCTATGGCATTCCCTATACTGTCTTTAGCAATGATGTAAAACTCCTCTTTCCCATCTTCCTCAACACGGATTTTTACATACTCAATGTTTTTACCTACAGCGAGCGCCATATTGGATATGATGGTCCACGGCGTGGTTGTCCAGGCTAAAAAGAATACATTTTCTTCACCATCTACCGGAAATTTTACATAGATAGAAGGATCCTGAGTTTCTTTGTACCCAAGGCTCACTTCATGAGATGAGAGCACCGTTCCGCTGCCGGGTGAGTACCACTGAATTTTGTACCCTTTGTAGACTAAATTCTTTTCGTACAGCTGCTTAAAAGCCCACCATACTGACTCTATGTAGTTATTTTCAAAAGTAATATAGGGCTCATCAAGATCAACCCAATAGGCCATTCTCTGGGTTAAATCGTCCCACAAATGCTTGTATTTAAGCACACTTTCGCGGCACTTGGCGTTATACTCCGCGATGCCATACTCCTCAACCTGAGAGCGGCCTTCAAGGCCCAGCTCTTTTTCAATTTCAATTTCCACCGGCAGGCCATGGGTGTCCCATCCTCCTTTACGATCTACGCGAAATCCCTTCAGCGTTTTATAGCGACAAAAAAGATCCTTAACCGTCCGGGCCATCACATGGTGAATACCCGGCTTTCCGTTTGCTGTTGGAGGCCCTTCGTAAAAAGTAAAAGGAATACCATCTGCCCGTGAATCGAGACTTTCTTTAAAAATCTTGTTCTCTTTCCACCAGTTCAGTATTTCTACCTCAGCTTTAGGATATGCCAGCTGTTTAACTTCGTCGAATTTTTTACTCATATAGAACGTGTTCGTTCTTTTTTAGGAAATTGGAAATAAGTGCCAAATATACGAAAATGAATGGAATGTATATAGCTATGTGAAGCTCATTTTTCCACGCCATCCAAATCAGCGAGCTAAGATAGAGGGTGGCTTGATGAAAGTCAGGTTAGAAATTTGGTATATGTTATATTATATAATTTGATAATGTTTTTAAGCACTCACACTTGAATCCGGCAGTAAATCAATCAATATTTACATTTAAACAAATATAAATCCAGATTAAAAGTCATGCCCACCCCCTTTGAGAAGCCGATCACCAAAGAAGACCCTTTCAACCTCTGTTTTGTATGCCTTGGAAATATATGCCGAAGCCCAACCGCTGAGGGTGTTTTTCAGCATTTGGTAAAAGAGAGGGGGCTTGATCCTTATTTTTATGTCGACTCAGCCGGAACCGGCGCCTATCATGTTGGTGAAGCTGCCAACAGCAAAAGTCAGGAAATGGCGAATAAACATGGCATTGAGCTGGATTCCCGGGCGAGGAAATTTGAACCGGATGACTTAAAGGAGTTCGATTTGATTCTTGCAATGGATCACGAAAACTTTGATAACCTCCAAAAACTGGACCTCAAAAATGAGTACTCCGGTAAATTATTTCTTATGCGGGAGTTTGATCCGAAGCCTGGAACGAAGGCGGTGCCCGATCCTTATTTTGGAGGAATGGATGGCTTTAAGGACGTGTACGATATTGTGTACCGGAGTTGTGAGGCTTTATTAAATAAGCTGGAGAAGCAGATAGAGGAAGATTAACCACAAAGGGCACGAAGGACTCAAAGAGGAGTGGTTTGAGGAGTTAGGTTTGTTGGAATTTGAAGAGAGGTAGGATGTCGCCAAATTTTTGGAATATTTAACCACGGGGTGCGCGGGGGACACAGGGATATATATGGACTGCTTTTTTTGAAGATGAAAGTTGGATCAAAAAGTATTAACCACAGCGACACGACGGTTTCACAGCGGTCACAGCGAAAATGTTTTTAATTAAATATAATGTAGAGCATTTTTAAAGTAAGTAGATCAACCATTAACCTTATATGTTGAATTTAAAGTTAGAAAAAACCTACCTCCCTTTGTGATCTTAGTGCCCTTTGTGGTTCCCCAAAAGCAAGTATGAATATGATACCAAACGAAATTGTCGATTTTATTTCCCATTCGCTGGATTTCACGCTGCTGAACACCCGGTCGGTTTCCGGGGGGAGTATTAATCAGGCGGTAAAACTTTCTACAGATAAAGGAGATTTTTTTCTTAAGTGGAATAGAGATGCGCCGGATGATTTTTTTGAGAAGGAAGCGGAAGGGCTTGTTCATCTCCGAACGGCGAAATCTGACATCATCATACCTGAGGTGATGGCTGTGGGCCAACCGAAAAAGAAACTGCCCGGTTTTTTACTGATGGAGTTTATCAATGAGGGTTCAAGCGGGGACTCTTTTCATTTTGGCGCAGAACTGGCAAGGCTACATCAAACCAAAACCGAAACATTTGGGCTTGATGAGGACAACTATATTGGCAGCCTTCCGCAGAAAAATCATCGGCACGAACGCTGGGACTCTTTTTTCATCGAGGAGCGCATCAACCCGCAGTTGAAAATGGCGATAGATTCGGGAAAAATGGGCGCAGATATACTTTCGAACTGGGGACAGCTCTCTTCTCAGCTTAAAGATCTTCTTCCACCCTGTGAGCCTTCCCTGCTGCATGGCGATTTATGGAGCGGTAATTATCTTTTTAACGAAGATGGAAAAGCTGTGCTGATTGATCCCGCAATCTATTACGGTCACCCGGAGATGGATCTTGCCTTCAGCAAAATGTTTGGCGGGTTTTCGCAGGAATTTTATGATGGATATGAATCTGTTCAGCCTCTTGAACCGAGTTTTAATGGACGAATTGACATCTACAATCTCTACCCTCTTTTGGTTCACGTAAATCTTTTTGGTGGTGGATATATAAGGCAGGCAGTGCAGTTTTTGAAGCAATTCTGATGGATAAACAATATTCAATACTATAATCTGTTCTGAATTTGGTACATTTAATAGAACAATCCTTAAAATGAATTTAAAATGTCACACATTCAACTTGACCGAGATATTCGTTCTTTATCAGATTTCCGGGCTAATGCCGCATCATTTATTGAACGTGTTAAATCAGAACGCCGCCCCATTATTTTAACTCAGCATGGCAAAAGTTCTGCCGTACTCATTGATGTTGAAGACTATCAAAAAATGGTCGATAAAATTCAGTTGCTTGAAGAACTATCTGCGGCACGGGCAGAATTAGATAATGGCGAGGGAATTAGTCACGATGAATTTTTTACAAAATTAAAATCTCAATATGCTAATTCATGACGATTGTTTGGTCGCCCACAGCAAGAAACAAAATCCATGAAATTCTTGAGTACATCTCAAAAGACAACCCAAATGCAGCTATAACTCTCATTGACGAATTTAATGAGAAGGTCGAGAAATTAAAGAACCATCCGGAAGCAGGCAGGATTGTTAGAGAAACAAAAAATGAAAAGATTCGAGAGCTCGTTGTTCACAAACATTATGGTGTAATTTACGAGATCACTGATGTGATTGAAATTTTAACAGTACGACATTTCCGACAAGATTTTTCAGATACCAAATTATAGCCTCATTTTCCATGAATAATCAAACCATCGTAAGCCTGGTACCCTCTTTGACCGAACTGCTGTTTGATCTTGGGCTGGGAGATCAGGTTGTAGGTAGAACCCGCTTCTGCATTCACCCAGAAAATGACGTGGAATCCGTCCCCATCATTGGCGGGACCAAAAACCCAAGAATAGATAAGATCAGATCCATCAAACCGGATCTTATCATTGCCAACCACGAAGAGAATCGTAAAGAGGACGTGGAAGAGCTTCAGAAGGATTTCGAGGTCATGGTGACAGAAATTTCCACCATTGAAGAGGCGCTTTTTGGCATTCATCAAATCGGAAAACGATGTGATGTTGAAGGCCCGGCGAATGAATTGATTGACGCTATACAGAGAGAGTTCGATAAAAAACCGGATGAGCCGACCTTATCGGTAGCCTATTTAATATGGAAAAGCCCGTGGATGACTGTGGGGAGCGACACTTATGTACACTCGGTTCTGTCGGAATGGAATATGGCGAATGTATTTGGAAATGAACGCCGCTACCCAAAAGTTTCGCTCGAACAGATGAATAGCCTTCATCCGGACGTTATTTTATTGAGCAGTGAGCCGTTTCCGTTTGTAGAGAAACACATTCAGGAAATTTCTGAGGCTTGCCCTAATTCGTCGGTTTTATTGGTGGATGGAGAGTGGTTTAGCTGGTATGGATCAAGAATGCTTACCTCTTTTAAAAAACTGAACGCATTCCGACGGGCGATCAGCTGATTTGTAATAGTGAAAGCAAATCGGCCTTATCGAATACCATAAAGATTGTATATTCCGTTAGTTCATCGCAGACTCTATATATCATGAAAAACTTTTTGGCTTTTTTTCTACTTCTGTTTCTATTCCAGGGCACATTACATGCTCAGGATAGCCGTACGTCTTCCGGCGAAATTGCCAGGGCAACACAAGCTTTTATTGACGGAATTATACTGTTTGAAAATCAGGAGTACGAACAGGCACTGGATTATTTAATGATTGCCCATCTGAAGCTGCATGGAGAAGCGGGGGTCAATTTTGCTTTGGCTGATGTTTACCTCGCCACTCGTGATCTTGTTAATGCTGCCTACTATGCAGAAATAGCTGCTAATCTTGAGCCTGAAAACAAGTGGTATCACTTAAAACTAGCAGAAATTCATACCCGATCGGGTAGAAATGATTCAGCCGTCAACGCTTATAAAAAAGCACTGGAGCACCATCCCCATGATGCAGATATTCTCTATCAACTTGCAGAGAGTTATGTGAATTTCGGTGAGCTTGAAAAAGCGAACGAGGTTTACAGTCAAATTATAGAACGATCAGGAAGCAGCTTTGATCTTCACTTACGCAAATTTAGAAATTTCAATGCCTTGCAGCAGCCCGACTCTGCCGTGGCTGAACTTCAGGAGATGAGAAAACTCAATCCCGGAAACTTAACCACGTTGCGATCCATAAGTCAATATTACATGGAGCTTGGGGAGGAAGACAAGGCGCTGGATGTTTTGCTTGATGCACGGGAGAGAAATGCCCGTGATCCCCAAACGCTACTCTTACTGGCAGAAGTTTATGTGAATCAGTCTGAGTGGGATCAGCTGGGTGAAATTTTCGTCACCATGCTGGAAGACCCACTTATTTACCCATCTCAAAAGCTAGAACTTGTACGGTTCATGTATTCGCAGCATCAGCAAAAACCGGCAGATCAAACGCTGACATCCCAGACAACAGAGGTTCTTCTATCATTCAGCGAAAATGAACCGGAATACGGACCTGCGCAGCTTTTGGCCGCTGAATTTTTCCTGCAACGCAATGAGCTCAATTACGCCCTGGAAAAGCTGGAAAAAGTGAATGAACTGATGCCGGCTGAACCCGATGCCTGGAGACAACGACTACAGGTACTCTTTTCGATTGAAGAATATGATAAGGTTATTGAACTATCCGAGGCAGCAAATGAAAATGCACCTGACGATGCCTACATCCAATTTTTTGCCGGGGCTGCTTTTATGTTGGAGAATCAGCCTGAAAAAGCGGCCGAGTGGCTCGAGAATGCGACTATGGCACCTGCAAATAGAAACTTCAGATCGATTATTCATGGCACTCTCGGTGATGTTAAACAGGATCTGGACCGCTGGGATGAGGCAGAAAGTGAGTATGAACGAGCTCTTCGACTCGACTCTGACAATCATAACGCAATGAATAACTATGCTTACTACCTGTCTGTAAGGGAAGAAAAGTTAGACTATGCAAAAGAGCTTGCAAGAAAAGCCATTTCATTTGAGCCTCAAAACGCAGCCTATCTTGACACCGTCGGGTGGATCTATTATAAACTTGAGGAGTACGACCGTGCTCTTGAATACATCAAACGGTCGGTGGAAACCGGCGAAGCAAGTGCAGAAGTTTATGAACATCTCGGTGATGTGTACAAAGCTATTGATAACACTGAGGATGCAATAAAATGGTGGAACAAAGCCCTCGAACTGGACTCTGACAGGGAACACCTCAAAGATCGAATTCAAACGGCTCAAAAGTGAAATTAATCCCCTTCCTCTTTCCGGTTCTACTTTCGGCTATGCTGATTTCTGCCTGCAGTACACCACGGATGGCTGCTGAAATTGAAGATCTTGCAGTGGCTGATATCACCACTGACGAACTTCTTGCTCTGATACCTGATTACAGCGAGAACCTTGAAACCATCAATGGAGTAGGCCGGGCACTGATTAGCGAACCGGGTAGCAGTGATCGGGTCACGCTCGAATTTAAGTCAAACAGAACCACCAGCCTTATTGATATTCGTACCAGCGTGGGGATTCAGGGAGGCCAAATTTTGGTGGATGGCGATTCGCTTCTTATTTATAACCGGGTTGACAGGTACGCTGAGAAAGTGTCAATTGCACAAAGTGATATGACCAGCGTGGGCTCCATTGCCTCACTGAATATGCTGGATCTCTTTAACTTCACACTCACAAAAGAAGATGTTGACACTATTTTTGATGGCGGCGACAACTACATTGTTCTTTTGCGAAATGAAGCGACCGTTACCGTTTCTAAAGCCGATGGCCTGATTATGGAGGTCCATCAATCCGTAAACTCACCCTCAGCTCCTTATCGGAAAATTGAATATGAGGGTTATGGAGTGATTGAGGATTTTCAACTACCGCGAAAAATGACGATTTTAAGCCGTGACGAAAAATCACGTGCAACGCTTTTGGTTCAGCGCCTTGAGGTTAATCAACCTTTGCCGCCGCTGACAATTGACCTGCCGGATAATATTCCCATTTATCGCCAATGAACTATCGATACGTAATTACTCTGCTTTTTTTGGTTCCATTATTAAGCACGCAGCTGTTTGCCCAGTCGAGCTATGAGGATCGTCGCAGTGAAATTATCGACAAACAAAGTACCACCCGCAGTCAGATTGAAAATCTGGAACAACAGATTCAATCTTATAATGAACGGCTTGGACAGACTACGGAACAGTATGAACAAATTTATGAGCAGTATGAGCAGCTAAGAAGGCTCATTACCCTGCAGGAAGAAAAAATCAGGCAGATGGAACAGGAGCAGTCTCAAATCAGAGAGGAAATCACTATTGTAGAAGCCAACCTGAATGAGCTTGAAACGCGACTTACTTCGCTCATTAATGAGTATAAATCAACCCTGACCTACCTTTATAAACACGGGCGCACAACAGAAATTGCGCTTATTTTAACCTCCACCTCGGTGAACCAATTATTGGTGCGATCGTATTATCTGAGCAAGTTTGATCAGCACCGACAGGCACAAGCCAATAAAATTAATATTGCCCAGCAGGAGCTTGAAGAGTCGAAAGAAGATTTACAGTCTACCCGAGAGAGAAACCGAGAGGCCATTGCATCGATTGAACAGGAAAAAAGGGATCTGGAACAACAGGAAAATCTACAGAGCAGAAATGTTGAGCTTCTGAAACAGGATCAGGAAAATCTCAGGAATCAGGTCGCCACCCGGCAAAGTCAGCTGGATGAGCTTGACAGCGCATTGGATGAACTGATGGCCGAGGAGGAACGAGTTGAGGAAGCTGAAAGAGAGCGACAGCGCATGCTTGCAGAAGCTCGAAATATTGAGGATGATGATGAGCGCCGTGCAGCTGAAGCACGATATTCAACACCTGTATTGCGCGAAAGTGGTGTCAGTGATGATGAAATGCGAGCTTTTGAGGATGAGTTTGCTGCTGCAAGAGGAAATCTTTCCTGGCCGGTTGAAAATGGCACAATTACCGAAAAATTTGGAGAGCGTGTTCATCCCGTGCTGGGAACCCGAACCAATAATCCCGGTGTGGATATTGCAGCACCTTCGAGATCAACCGTTCGTGTAGTGAATGATGGTTATATTTACGAAGTCATGCCTTTCCGTAATTTTGGGGAGGTGGTTTTGGTAAATCATGGCAACTATAAAACTGCGTATGGAAATCTGAGCAGTATTTTTGTACGAAAAAATCAGGTCCTTCAAAAAGGAGATGTGATAGGCCTGTCAGGAGATGAAAACTCTATGCGCGGAGAAGTTCTTTTCTTTTTAATTCGTGATGGAAGTCAGAATGTTAATCCGGAGAGCTGGCTGCAACAGCCAGTGCCTTAGATTATTAGGGAATAGGTAATTAGTATATTGAGTAATAAGCATTTAATAGAGTTTTCTTCTAATTTCACGCCATGCCGGACCCCGATCCGCTCATTTTCTGAACGCGTAGCGACATCTCCCTTATAACCGGAAGACCAAACGGACCTTCGAACTGCCTTTCTACAAATCCCCAACAACCTACCATTGATATAGTTGCATTATTTAAAGATTTGAGTTATGATCTTTTAAAACCATAACTAAATATTTATCAATGAGATATCATACACTATTCATTTTCATTGCACTCTATGTAATTTTTACCGGTTGCAAAGAGAATGGCCGCTCAGAAGCTGACATTAACTATTCCACTCTTCCCGAGATTTCTTTTGAACTGATTACTGAAATTGGGGATAGTGAAAATTACTTACCAGCCCGATTGAACGAACTGTTTGTTGCACCTGACGGATCCATATTGATTTCAGACTGGGGCAGCAATACACTCGAACAGTTCTCATCTAATGGAGAACATCTTAAAACTATAGCAACACAGGGAGATGGCCCGGGCGAGTTGTCGAACTTCTTTTTTATTGCCAATGCAGGAAGTGGTACTCTTTTAGTAGAACAACAGGGCTCAAGAAGAGATTTTTTCGAACCTAATGAAACCGGAATTTATTCCTATAAGAATACGGTTTCAGCTGATGGTAATGGATCGATGGGTTTTCACATCCTGGGAATGCGTACAGATAGCGAATTTTTTGCGACACCAAGAAATGTAGTACGAAATGTACAAGAACTGATTCAAAATCCGGTCGACTATCGCAAAGTCTCGGTTTCGATAGTAAATGATACAAATGAAATTTTACAAGATTCCCTTCACACTCTGCAATCGCCTAATGCTCACCTGACCAGCATGAACGGTGGATTTAGAGTTAATACTATTCCTTACCGAAATATTGACAGGATTAAGGTAATGGACGATGGAAATTACCTGATTGCCCGTCCCGAAAATTCTACTATAAAACTATTTAACAAGGATCATAGCCTTCTCAACGAAATTCATTTAACAGTGAACACCCGGTCAATCACCGGCGATGATATTGACTATGTCTTTCGCGATACAGACCGGGAAATTCGACGAGATATTGAGCAACGATTGCACGATACCAAACCTCCATTTTTAAACCTTTGGCCATCAGAATCTCATCTTTGGTTACACACAGATAAAAGCGAGAATGGAAAAGAGATTGTAGTTCTTGAGCTGGATGGGAAAGTCTTGGGAAAACTAATGATTCACGAATTCGATGAGATAGAAAAAGTTATCGGCAACCAAATATATGCTATCCACAAAGATCCCGAAATGGGTCATTCCATACGAATATATGATGTGGATATTTAAGTCCTGTCGTCCCGAAGGTTTTCGGAATCAGAATCCCCCATTCTAAAAGTGTCAGGAGATGCCGGATCGGGGTCCGGCATGACGAAGTGATTATTTTTTCTAAATATCCATATTGTACAGCCTCACTTTCACTTCATGTTCGTAAACTGAAGCGGAATCCCAAAATTTTTGCCCTTCATAATTCGCATTACTTCCTGCAGGTCATCAATTTTTTTTCCTGAAACGCGAACCTGGTCATCTTGAATAGCCGGCTGAACTTTCAATTTTGCAGCTTTAATCTCCTTTACTATTTTCTTTGCCGTTTCGCGGTCAATTCCCTCTTTAATTGTAGCTGACTGCTTTACCGACCCGGAACTACTCCCTTCTGTATCGCCAAATTCCAACACTTTCGGTTCCAGCCCGCGCTTTATAAAATGCTTTATCAACATATCTTTCACTGCCTCAAGCTTCATATTCTCTGCGGCAAGAATATCAATACGACTTTCTTTTTTATTGAACTCCACCTCGGTATGTAGTCCCCTGAAATCATAACGCGTTTGAACTTCCTTCAACGTGTTATTTACAGCGTTATCTATTTCCTGCGGGTTGATTTCGTTTACAATATCTAAAGAAGCCATGATTTTCTTGAACGTTTAGGGGTAAATTTTAAAAAGCATATCGGGTCAAATATTATACTCTAAAAATAGAAAATATTTAAACAAAGAGTTTAGCAGAATGTTTTACACTACTTGTGTACTATTCGACTTCATTCATTACGTTGTTCCTCATTACCCGTGAAGCAATGCTTCGCAACAACAACGTCTAGATTTAGTCATTTTGGAATAATTTCCTGAGGCTGAATCCATTAACCATATCAGAGGCATACCTTCGCAATATCAAAGATCAGATCTTATCAGATAAAAAACCATCATAGGGTTATATATGATTAAAATTATAGAATGGCTTTTCGGGGTCATGGATTAAATAACTGCCACTGCAGACTGCCCATAACTGCTGGTGCTTTTTCAGTCCCGAACACTTTCGGGGCCTACTGTGAAACCCTCCACGAACCATAGGCCGGTATTGTGTTGCTTTCTCACTTTTGACTTCCCTGCTTCCCAAAGAGACACTTTCTCGG
>PWFZ01000100.1 GCA_003555185.1 Balneolaceae bacterium
CGCCGACCCGCAGCCGACATAACCCCGAATGAACTTCCACCTCATCTTAGGTCAGCAATCTGTTTTACGTAGCGCGGTGTCGCTGACCCGCAGCCGACATAACCCCGAATGAACTTCCACCTCATCTTAGGTCAGCGACCTGTTTTTACGTAGCGCGGTGTCGCCGACCCGCAGCCGACATAACCCCGAATGAACTTCCACCTCATCTTAGGTCAGCAATCTGTTTTACGTAGCGCGGTGTCGCTGACCCGCGGCCGACATAACTTCGAACGAATTGTAACCGATTTCAGGTCAGGCGACCTGAACTACGTAGTGCGGCATTACTGACCAGAGTAATCGAATTGATTGCTTCCATTAGATATGCGACTGTTTTCATTCTACCGTGAACCGGAAAGGTCTGTATAGGATGATAAATGACAAAAACATGGTGGGTAACACACCGGGAACCCACGTCAAAAAGCGTCCCGTTAGGTACGCTTGGTCAAAAGTTTTTCAAAGCGTTTATGGCTATGCTTTTCACCAACCGTTCCGATGGAACGAAGAGTTTTCAAGACACTTTTCCGGATTACCCACCAGATCTTCCTAAAGGAAGACACTTGTGCCGAAAACGTAGCGCGGCGTCGCTGACCCGCAGCCGACATAACCCCGAACGACCTTCCCCCCATCTTTGGGCAGCGACCTGTTTTACGTAAACTACCTTCTTCGGGTAACCAGACCTACAAGTGCTACAAATACAATCGATCCAAGAATTGACCATATAATGGGAAATTGATTACCACCAATTTCAACGTTCAAAAGCTCGGGCATTCCCAATTGTACACTAAGCCAAGACCCAAGCATCGCTCCAATAAAGCCTACAACAATAGAAACAACACAGCCTCCTCTGGTATAGCCGGCAATAGATTGACCAATTGACCCACAAACTCCGGCGATAAACAGTAGTAAAATTATTTCAAGTATTGTCATTTGTTAGTATATAATTATTTGATGTTAAATCTCCCCTTGAGGGGAGATAATAACATGCGTTTAGCATTTTATTTGAGGGGTGTTCGATGAGTTAAAATCTAAGTAGAAATCAAGTCAATACCCTTTGCCTTTAAAATCTTATGATCCAATCGTTAATTACCCATTACAACACCTTCTCGTCGTGGGTCAGCTCCACCAAAATAACCATCTTCTGTTCTTTGGATCGCTTGAATTCCACTGGTTAAATCCCGCTCAGTAATTTCATGTCCCATTGCTTCAAGAGCTTCAATAACTTCTGCCGTAAACCGCTGATCTTCAAGTAACGTAGGACCGTTGTAATTAGCAAAATTAGGGAGGTTAATTGCATCTTGCGCATTTAATTCCCAATCAAGCATTCCTATTATTGCTTTTGCTGTATAATGAATAATAGCAGCACCACCCGGGGAACCCACGCTGGCAACAAACTCACCACTTTCTTTATCAAAAATCAACGAAGGACTCATACTTGAACGAGGCACTTTTCCGCCCTCGACCCTGTTGGCCATTGGGTTGCCCTCTAAGTCCTCAGGGACACGCGCAAAATCAGTCAATTCATTGTTTAGCAGAAATCCACCTTTGAGGCCGGTTCCACCATCACTCATAATCCGGCTCCCAAACCCATTTTCAATCGTTGTCGTCATGGATACGGAATTCCCATCCCTATCTACAATGCTGATATGGCTTGTCCCCTTATCAGGCTGTTCGGGCTGCATTCCATAAACGGCTGTTAAAGGACCGGGAACTCCGGCTTCAGCTGATTCCATTGCATTATCACTAATTAATGAAGCTCGTTCCTGAAGATAATCGTCACCCAAAAGACTGAACCAGCTGTTGGCCGGTGGCTCCGCAAAATTCGGATCGCCGATATACTGAGCACGGTCTGCAAAAGCCAGCTTGGCTGATTCCAGATATTGATGCATCCATGCTGCTGATGGCACATCTCCTTCCAGAACTACATCCGGAGTTTGAAGATTTTCCATGATTCCAAGCATCTGCATGATGGCAATATGACCGGAAGACGGTGGCGGCATTCCACAAATTTCATATGATCTCCAATCGGAGCACATAGCATCTACTTTAAAACTTTGATCCGGATAGGTTAATATATCTTCTACCTCCATTTTTCCGGGACGCTCATGCCCCTTCACTCTGTCAACAATATTTTGTGCAACCGTTTCATTATAAAATCCGGCTGAACCTTCCGCTGCTACATTTCTAAACACTTCTGCAAGTGCCGGATTTTTCAATGTATAACCTACCGGATGTGCATCGCCATTTTCATCGTAGTACAATTCCCGGGCGATGTCATCTTCACGAAGAGACTGATCTGCATCCAGCAAGCCCTGAAGCCTTGGACTGATATTAAATCCCTCCTCGGCAAGTGTGATTGCGGGTTGGAATAAGTCTGACCATGGAAGTACCCCATGCTCCTGATGGGCGTATGCCAGCATCGCCACTGTACCGGGAACCCCTACAGAGAGTCCACTTCTAACAGCATCACGGTAGGGTAATGGTTCGTCGTTTTCGTCATAGAAAAGTTTTTCATGAGCAGCCGCAGGTGCCCGTTCGCGTCCATTATACGTATGAACTGATTCTCCATCGGAAGTGAGCAAAAATGCTCCGCCACCAATTCCACTTGATTGTGGTTCCGCAAGAGTCAATACCATTTGAACGGCAATCGCTGCATCAACAGCAGAGCCGCCGGCCTTAATTATTTGATATCCCGCATCAGTAGCAAGGGGATTTGCAGCAGCAACAGAAAACTCAGAAGTTGCCCAACCCGGCTTTTCGGTATAACCTGTAGCCATTTCGGGCTGTTCAGGTATTGTATAGGTTACACCACTCTCGGTTTGGCCGCAGCCGATAAAGAGAACAGAGAAAAACAAACTAATCGCTAATAGATAGGGTATTAAAGAAGATGATTTCATGGTCTGGAGACTAATTATGAAAAGAAATTTAACGGTTGTTGGCTTGAGCATCAGCTAACGAGCCAGTGTAAATGAGATCAGAAATAAGATCAAAGTTTCGACATGATTATACAAGTTGATATTAGAATTACTTTGCATTAAAACCTTATAACCTGATCTCTGTTAAACGAATACGATAAAAGTGTAAACCATGTTCCCGAACACCTGTAACTTAAACAACCTACTATCCCGAGAGATCGGGACTGGAAGAGTTGTGAGGTATCCCCCCTTTAGGGGAGATAATAATCATCGTTTAGATGATTATATGAGGGGTGTTGTTAAGGCTAGAAAAAATATCATATAAATTTTAGTGGTTTGCGGGACACCCCTCAGGTAATGCCGGGAACAACCGGCTTTACCGTCTCCCCTCGAGGGGAGACCTTTTCAATTGCAACTCATGTATCCTAACAACCGGCCAGGTCGCTTTACTTCAACCTGGGTTTATAGGATTATTCCCAAATTTAAGGCTTAGTATCCTACAAATTTAAATACAAGAACTTATATTGTTCGGAATTACAGACTCTATTTTTTTAAAACCTGATTTATCCCTCATGAAATTTGCCTCATTATCATTTTTGATTTTATTTATCTACAGCTGCGGAACAGCAATTCAACAAAATGAACCCGTCCTTACTGAAGAGGATCAAACTGAAATTACAGAAGGGATGGCCGCTCACTGGATCTCCAATGATCGTCTGATCTGGGAAACAGATGTAGATCCTGCATTTGTAGAATTACGATACAGCACACTTGGAGATATAAACGTATACAAAACAGGAGCCTCCGGTGGTTACGGTATCCCCCTCACCCCCAACGCAGACCTCAGTGATGAGTTAGCTGATAAATTCCGTCACATTTCAGACAGAACCATATACGAAGTGCAGTCTGATGAAAGTACAATCAAAGAGAGTCTGACAGGACAGATTGTGGCTATTGCTTATGATGACCAACGAATACCACTCGAAGCAACTAACGTTCAGCTCCACGGAGTGATTGATGACAACTTTATTTATGACGGTAAGTTAGGTCCTGTTTACAATGATGGAGAGATCAACTTAAACCTTTGGGCACCTACTGCTCAAAATATCACCCTCAACATTTATGATGATGAGAAATTGTTGATTGAAACGATTTCCCCAATTAATGAAAATCCTGACAATGGTGTCTGGTCATTTTCCGTAAGCCGGGATTTTGATCGTTCTTTCTATAGGTTTGATATGGAAGTCTATCATCACGAAAACAGAGAAATTAATCAGTATGAAGTCACAGATCCTTACTCAGTCAGCCTTACTACTGACAGTCGGTACAGCCAGTTTGTGGATCTCGAAAATGATAGCAACCTAAAACCAACAGGTTGGGACGACATAAAAAAGTCACAACCCAAAGCCACCGATATATCGCTCTATGAATCTCATATGCGTGATTTTAGCATGGGTGATCCTTCCGTGCCTGAAGAGCACAGAGGAACTTATCTTGCATTTACATATAATGGTCAAAACGGGCAGGATCTATCTGCCGGAATGAACCACTTATTACAGTTGAAAGATGCAGGTCTGACCCACCTCCACCTCCTTCCCATTAATGATATTGCTACAATCACAGAGGATCTGGAAAAGCGGGTGGATCTGACCGATCCCTACAGCCGGCTGTGCGAAATGACAGATCAGAAATACATACAGGAACGATGTAATGAATTTGGAGACACCCCGATCCAGGAAGTATTTGAGTTGATGGCGGAAAATGATCCGGTTACCAAAGACATTCAAAACACTATGCGATACATTGATAATCCCGGGCTTACCAATCTGGATGGTTTCAACTGGGGATACGATCCATTCCATTTTAATGTACCTCAAGGAAGTTATTCCACCAATCCCGAAGGTGCACAGCGGATTTTAGAAACCCGCAAAATGGTAAAAGCCCTTCACGAAGCCGGACTAAAAATTGTAGTTGATGTGGTTTATAATCACACTCATGCGTCCGGAATGGGCGAAAAGTCTGTTCTTGATAAAGTGGTTCCGGGATACTTTCAGCGATTAA
>PWFZ01000364.1 GCA_003555185.1 Balneolaceae bacterium
CGCTTACCACCCTTTTTGATCCCGGAACGAGCTTGGTGGGATCTACTCTTTTATCAAAATTATTCTCCATCCAGTCCATGGTTCCATGTTTCCCTTCCTGCAGCCATTGCTCAAGTCGAAATGCCTCTTTATCAAGCGGCTCTGCTCTCGAAAATCCACACGCATCAAACCCAAGCTCATGCGCTTTGGATCGAATTTTCATTGTGAGTGCAAGTGTATCCATGGGGAAATAAATGTAGGGGAAAACCAGTCAGGTTTAAAAAATCGAATGAAGAACAAGTATTTATTACTCTAAACCTGAAAGTTTATGATTCATAATTAATATAAAAAAATCCCCTCCTTTGTACTGACGATTGTCAGGAGTAGAGGAGGGGATTAAAATAAATACGTTTAAGTCTGAGTCCGATTGTTGAACGTAAAAGTCCCCCTTAATAAAGGGGGATTTAGGGGGGTGTTTATCAGAACGTGAAAAATACGATGGACACCCCTCTAAATTTCACTACGCTTACGCTGCGTGTCCAAAAAATGAGCCCCTTGTTAGGTGAGACTTCATTATTTGATAGGGTTACTCCTTAACGTCGATTAGCTCGACTTCAAAAATCAGTACTGATCCGGGTTTAATAATACTTCCCGGAGGAGGATTATTTCCGTAGCCAAGTTCGCCTGGAATAAAGAATTCATAGGTTGCGCCTTCGCTCATTAACTGCAGTCCTTCTGTCCAGCCGGAAATTACACGGTTTAGCGGAAATGTTGCTGTTTCACCCCGTTCGTAAGAACTGTCAAATTCTTCACCATCGATAAGTGTACCGCGGTAATGTACTTCAACTTCTGATGTTTCACTTGGGCTTGCGCCTGTTCCTTCTTCAATAACACGGTACTGCAAACCTGAATCAGTCACTTGTACATCATCACGCAGGGCATTTTCTTCAAGGAATTCATTTCCTGCCTGAATCTGCTCTTCTGCGTCCTGCTGATTTCGCATTTGTGTTTGCATCTTAATTTCCTGCTGATAGGTTTGCAGTACTATCTGCATTTCCTCTTCTGTTAATTGAGAATCAGCTTGATCAATTCCATGATTAAGACCGGCTGCAAAACCATTAGTACTAATTTCAGTTACTCCTTCGCTAGCAAGGTTTGTACCATAAAAATAACCGAGACTGTATCCTACAGAATCAATTTTTGAATTAAGGTTTGCTTCGCTATCCTGACCCGGAGTATTGCAGGCCGTGGTAATAGCAAAAAGCACTATCAAAAATAGAGCTGATAATTTCATAGATGTTGTTTATTAATATTTTGGATTGATTTAATACAAGATAAAAAAGGTATCATTTTTTTGAAGGCTTAAAAACTGTTGTTTTTATATATGCTCTCAAAGAAGGGGTCAAGCTTTACAAAATAACTGTATCATTATAAATACCGATCTGAAGTACTCATAAGTTCATTTCATAAACATTCTAATGTTGCAATTAAACTCTTATATTGCAGACTTATAAATAAGATATTTTATTAAGTAATACTGGAATTATTGAAAGTTACGTTGGAGTTACTTGTCTGTAACGAATTATTTACTGAAATAGTCGAAGGCGTTATACGAAGAAAACAGAATTTAAACGAAACATACCCACTTGAAGTTTACCGAATTTAACTTAGACGAATCGCTCATCGCAGGCCTTAATGATCTGCAATTTAACGAACCCACACCTATTCAGGAACAGGCTATACCGATTGTAACAAAGGGTACAGATTTGATAGCTACAGCACAGACCGGTACAGGAAAAACCGGTGCATTTGTGATTCCTATTATGCAAAGGGTTTTGGAAAGTGAACGTAAAGGAATTAAGGCTCTGATTTTGAGTCCCACACGTGAACTTGCCTCTCAAATTGACGAGCAGATTTTTGCCATTGGTTATCACGCAGGAATTACGTCTGCAACGGTTATCGGCGGAAGTGATTTTTCACAGCAGGCTAAGGCTTTGAAAGCAGGAGTAGACATTATTGTTGCAACTCCCGGACGCTTAATTGACCAAAACAAAGTGGTGGGAATTGATTTTTCTGATCTTGAATATTTCGTTCTTGATGAAGCTGACCGTATGCTCGACATGGGTTTTCTTCCAGATATGAAGAAGATTATCTCCTGGATTCCTGAAAATCGCCAGACGCTTCTGTTTTCTGCTACTATGCCGAATGAGATTAAAAGTCTGGCCGGATCAATCATGAAAAATCCGGAAACCATAGAAATTGAACGGTCTAAGCCGAACCAGAATGTAGAGCAGCGTGCTTACCGTTTAAAAAGTAATCAGAAGATCCCGCTGGTAAAGAAAATATTCAGTAATGTAGAGTGGGAGTCGTGCATTATTTTTACGTCTACAAAAAAAGGAACAGATGAGCTTCAGCGTTTGCTGAAACGGGAGGGAATGAAAGCCGCAAGTATTCATGGTGATCGTACCCAAAATGAGCGAAATGCTGCTCTCCAGGCGTTTAAGAACGGTGAGGTTCCTGTAATTGTAGCTACTGATGTACTTGCTCGCGGAATCGATATAAAGGGAGTTTCCATCATTTTAAATTATGATGTACCCAATAATACGGATGATTACATCCACCGTATTGGCCGTACAGGCAGGTATGATAAAAGCGGAATTGCCATTACGTTTGTAAGTAAGCGTGACAGTAAGACGTTTTCATACATCCAAAAAATCAAGGATAACAAGCTGAAAACAATACAGCTTCCTGAAAGCTTTAATGATAAGTCTGAATTTTCATGGGATGAAGAGTTTAAAAACGGAGATCAGAAATCTCAAAAAGATTCATCTTCAAGGTCGACTAAAGGTTCTTCAGGAAAAAAATCAGATAAGAAAACGTCTGATCGCTCAGATTCATCAACACAAAATAGTCAGCCGGCTAAGAAACAGAAAAAGTCTAAGCCTAAAAAGCAGGAGAAACAGACCAAATCTGATAAACCGGACCAAAAAGATAATAAATCACGAACTCAGAATGGTTCAGAAAACCAATCTAAGAAGAGCAAGAAAGAGGCTCCAAAACAAAGTAAGACGACTCCTAAACCATCTGTAGAAAAAACTGTTGAAGCTGAGACTAAAAAAGAAAACGTGGTGATTCCACCGGCTATAGATAAAGCTGCAGAACGAAATAAATATACAAGAAAACCGGCAAAAGGTGTTTGGGGAATAGTTAAGAGCTTTATTCCTAAATTCAAGTAATCTAGACGAGTAAAAGATGTTACAAAAGTTTTTTTCTATGTTAATATGGGCTGGGATTGCCCTGCTTGTACTGATTTGGCTTCCAATTCTTGGAATATGCAGACTGTTCGACAGGGATCCCACTCGCTATAGAACAGGAAAAACGTTTCGGAAACTGGGTTTCTTTATATCACGGATAAACCCGAACTGGATCATTAACATTGAGGGAGCCGATCATTTAGATGACAGGACGCCTTATGTAGTTGTAAGTAACCATTTATCGAATGCCGATATCCCGCTAATATCTAACCTTCCGTGGGAGATGAAATGGGTGGCAAAAAAAGAGCTTTTCGATGTACCTGTTTTAGGGCGGATGATGAGTATGTCGGGGGATATTTCAGTTGACAGGGCATCATCAAACAAAAGGGCAGGTATTTTTGCCAGATGTTCTTTTTATCTGAAAAGAAAATGTTCAGTAATGTTTTTTCCTGAAGGGACACGGTCCAGAACAGGTCTGCTAAATTCCTTTTCGCCCGGGGCGTTTGATTTAGCCATTCAGGAAAATGTACCCATTTTACCTATTGTAATTGATGGCACCCAGGATTGTTTACCTAAAAAAACATGGGTTTTTAAGCGAGCTGTTCAGATTAAGCTAAAAGTTCTGTCACCGGTTGATACTTCCGATCTGAAGAGTAAAGACGCTAAAGCGCTTATGAATAGGGTTCGCTCTTCAATTGCCGATCAACTGGCGGAATGGAGGAATCAACCACTGCATGAAGTGGATTCAACGGTTTCTTACATCAAGAATTAAACTTCTTCGGTTTGATGATGGTGCCTTTTAACCTCTTTATCTATTTTTCCTTTTCTGTGCAGCCATTTCCATGCAAGCCAGGTTCCAAGTAGTGAAAAGATCAGGGCTGATATCGGATAAATCAGAGACTCAATTCCAATGCTAAAATGAATCTGACTATAACGAATAGCCACGATCAGCAATCCAAATGAAGTGATTACAAATGCGTGTTTCCTTTTCACGTAAGTCAATGAAAAATAGGCCCCTAAAAAAGTAGTGACGAGAGTGAGAAGGGAGAGTACGATTTTCCAAAAAAACGGATATGCTCCATATCCCATTACAGATAATTCGGTCCCTGCGGTTAAAGAAATAAATAAACGAAGGAAAGTATCCAGCGCAAATACAATTAAAATACCGATCAGGCTGCCTAAAAATATCTGTTTCATCATGTTCTCTTATTAATGAATATGTTCATATAAAACATACGCTTTTACATCTGCTTAAAAAAGAGGAAGATTAAATAAGCGTCCTTGAAGGTACTGCACCAGACATGGTATTTCTATAGTTACCAACAACAGAACCCAATATCTAATCAATTTGCGACATCGAACTAGGATTAATGATTGAAAAGAAATACCATGACTCACCTCAGCCCGCACAAAATAGCGCAAGAATCCTCTTGTGCTCCTTCTCAACGCATTCCTGAAATGGCGCAAGTATTCACTTGTGCCCCCTCATCAACGTAATGCAAACGACTAATTACCGAACTCTGCCAGGACCTCATTCCATTCGGACTCTTGCAGGTTCTGTTTCCTACCCAGACATGGTATTTCTATAGTTACCAACAACAGAACCCAATATCTAATCAATTTGCGACATCGAACTAGGATTAATGATTGAATAGAAATACCATGTCTCACCTCAGCCCGCACAAAATAGCGCAAGAATCCTCTTGTGCTCCTTCTCAACGCATTCCTGAAATGGCGCAAGTATTCACTTGTGCCCCCTCATCAACGTAATGCAA
>PWFZ01000068.1 GCA_003555185.1 Balneolaceae bacterium
CCAAACATTTTCCAAGCATAAAGTCGAATGAATTGAAGTATCGAAATCTTGCCAGGAGAAATAAAAACTGGGATGCGTTGCTTGGCCTGCAATCAGATCTTTTGAATAACTATGTATGTATTAGCTATATATGTGACAAGAGGTTTTTGCTTATACTGCACTTTTTAGATTATGCAGTTGAACCTTTCTATTATGATCAGGGTGTGAATTTTTATGAAGACGGATGTAACTATTCTTTAGCTTCTTTGCTTTATTACACTGCTGACACCTTATTAATAGGCAACAATTTCCAAGAGATACTATCTCTTTTTCAGTATGCCATTAAGTCAAAGTCTGAAGTGTCGGTGTTGGCGCTTATCGAAAAAATTAAGGGTTCACCTTGGCGAGAGCTTCCAGAAGCATTTGGCCCATTAGCTCATGAAAGCACCTCATGCATAGAAGCCATAATGCATAAGGAAGTGTCCACTGATGGAGCATATGTAGTACTGCTTTCGCTAATAAGTAGATTGGAAACAGTGCTTGATAACGGCTACGAAATAATTCATGATCGGTCAAAGAACTTAGAGCCATATGATATAATACTGAGAAAAATGATCAGTCACAATGATGGGGTAGCCTTCAAAGAAACTGAGCTGACCACGCTTAAATTCCCGTTAAAGCTCAGAAGCGTATCTCAAGCAGACTCAAAGGACTCACCTGGAGTACAGCTCGCAGATGTTCTTGTTGGTGGTATAATCGATTCGTCAAAAGCTATTACGGGGAAAAAAGTCAATGATTATAATAACCGCATTGTCGATCTGTACAAAGACAACCAATTAATTCATCTGTTGCCTAGTATGGACTTTGAGGAACAAAAGAAGTTTAGAAAAGAAACCCAAGGGATTGAAGTGATTGACTATTTTTTACGCTATTTCAGCTAACAAACGCATGTTGTCGGACTGGTTTTCCGCTACGCTCCAAACCAGCCGCAAATGCTGGCGTAGGCGAACCGGTGAATAGGAGAACCATATGGATCCCGAGCAAGCAAACGCCCCACAACCACCTAAGACCTTTGCGGGCGTGCTCAAGTCAATCTGGAGTCTTTCTGCTTCCAACGCGGATGTTTTCGCTGTGTTCGTGCTGGTCTCATTTTTGGTGCTCGTTATCTTGGCCTTTTTAGGGCGCAGCGCGGAGATGGCCGTGCTTGCAGGGTTTTCTGCAGTATGCATGGCATTTCTTAAGCTCGACAAGTTCTCGGAGTTCAGCGGGATCGGTTTCTCCGCGAAGTTACGCGAGGTTGAAAAGAAGGTTGAGGCGATAGAGGTAAAAGAGACGGAAGTCGACCCGTTGCCGGATGCCAGCGCACAATTCTGCGATGTCAATGTGCTGCAAGTTTCGCCTCAGGAGAAACAAGCACTTGAAGCGATAGAGAACAGCAAGTTTACCTTTCGAACAGCAACCGGAATTGCACAGAATCTAAAGACCAGCCAGGCCTCGGCGCGGAATCTTATGGTCGCCCTGGAGGATAAGGGGCTCGTGTCTCAGATCGTGACTTCCCGACGAACCGTCGCTTGGAACATCACTGCGCAAGGCCGTGAGTACTTAGCTATCACAAGAACGTGAGTTGTTCACGCAAGTTCAAGGGCGACGTGTTACAAGCACCTATCCTCGCTGGTGCAGGGGACGGCAAAAAGCGCGCCGCCCCTGACCAACCCGTTGTGCTATAAGATTTCAATAAGACAGAATATTTTTCAAATCGTGAACAAATTTACATTGGGTTTGATCTTTTTATAAAAAGGAGTTGAAAAAATGTTAACGAATGAGATTGAAAATGCTCAACGATTGGTCAAAACGGATGCTTATCAGCTTTCAATTGGCGAAATCGTTAATATGTATAAAGATGAAGAGTTTATTATTAACCCAGATTTTCAACGCTTATTTCGGTGGGAGATAGGACAGAAATCCAGGCTGATCGAGTCCCTTCTTTTAGGGATTCCGATTCCTTCAATTTTTGTATTTGAAAGGGAGGATGCGAAGTGGGAACTGATTGATGGACTTCAGAGAATTTCAACAATACTGGAGTTCATGGGTGAATTGAAATCTCCCAACACAAACGAACTAATGCCACCTACAGCTTTGTTCGCTACTAAATACCTTCCTTCCTTAGACAAAGTAGTTTGGGAATCAACAAATTTGATTACTGATGTCCCGATTGACGAGCAAAATCCGCTCACTAGTCCACAACAAATCGCTATCAAACGAAGCAGATTGAGCGTTGAAATTTTAAAGCGCCCAAGCGACAACGACACTAAATATGATCTCTTTCAAAGATTGAATGCTGGTGGCACAACAGCCAATGCCCAAGAACTTCGTAACTGTATAATGATTATGGTTAACAGCCACTATGCCAGCTTCGTCAAAAGCCTTGCAGGGTCCGAATCATTTTTAACCGTACTATCTGCGAGTGAGGATCAAATAGAAAAACAAAGGCATATGGAATATGCTACTCGATTTTTGGTCTATACATACATTCCCTACGACGGAAAGCTTGATGTTGAGGAATTTATTGATAAGGGGGCTATTCAATTGGCGACTGAAAATGAAACACAGCAAGCTGGAGAAACCTTCCACACGACATTCAACTTACTCAACCAAGCATATGGGGAAAACTCTTTGCGGCGTTTGCAAAATGGAAACCATACTGGACGAGTAGGTCTTGCCGCATTTGAATGTATTGCGGTCGGAATAGCCAAAAACATTTATAATATTCAAGTAAAGGCGAACCCTGTCGAATTCGTGCGACAAAGAATTATGGAATTTTGGCAGACCCCAGATACAAATAATTTCTTCACTTCTGGTTTGAGAGGAACAACTCGCATCCAACGGACAATTCCTTTTGGGACAGAGTGGTTTGCTATATGAGTAAGGCATACACGGAGCATGATCTTTCTTATATATTTGATGAGGACCTAATTTGGCGCAGAAAAGAATTATCCGACATTAAGTCCGCTATCAAAGCGGCTGATAAATACTCCAAACCTGCTCTACTTAGGTCCCTTGTTGCAATGAGCTATGCTCACTGGGAGGGCTATATTCGAACATGTGCAAACAAGTATTTTGAACATCTTACACTTCGAAAGAAGCCCTATTTTGAACTTGAACGACAATTTTACGTAAATAGTTTTTTGAGAAGGCTCGATGCTTTGCATCGTAGCCGAGTGAGTCTGAAAGAGCGATGTAAGCTTATCAACGATATATTGGACGGGGAAAGCGGCAGATTTTCTTACTTGAACCCCGATTTAATTGACACACGCTCCAATCTCAACACAGATATCATAAGGGATATTTGTGTTATATGCGGTGTCGATTCGAACTATTTCGAAGAAAACAGAATTTTTCTCGATGTGATGCTGTTAAAGCGCCGTAATGCAATTGCACATGGAGAGCAAGAGCCTATTCAATTGATTGAAATTGATGATTTTGTTTCTCAAATACTTGCACTTATGGGTCATTTCCGAAATCTTCTTGAAAACAAAGTGTACACAAAAGGGTACGAAGCACAACAAGGCTAATGCAGCCGACGCAAAAAAGCCGCGCGGCTGATTAGCGCCGTTATGTGAGAAAAATAGAGGTAAATTATGAGTGACAACTCTGAAAAATGGGATGAGATCTGTTTTTTATTATCAGAAAATATAAAGCAGAGTTCGTCAGAAAAGGATTTCGAAAACCAAGTGGTTAGAGCTATTGAGGTTCTTGGTTGGCGGGAATTTAAGAATGAAATAGAAAGACAACCAGTAGTGCAACTGGGCCGGGAAGGAACTCTTCGACCGGATTTGATTGTGTATGGCCAAGACAGAAAATGTCTTATTGTTGTTGAGGTCAAGAAACCTGCTGAGGATATCAAAAGAGACTATATAATTGGTCAGTTGAGGTCTTACATGAGACAAATGAAATCCGATTTCGGATTTTTAATTGGCTCTGATTTTAGAGTTTTTTATGATGGTCAATTAAATCCTCATACCGATCCAATATTGTTAGAAAAAATTGATTTTGAGAAACAATCCAGCAAAGGGGTTAATTTCGTAAAAATTTTCAATAAAACCAGTCTAGAAGAAAATAAGTATCAAGAATATTTAAAAAATAAGCTTCATAAATTTAATAAACAACGTGAGGTCAATGCATTAGTTCAGCAATTGATTTCATTCGAAACAAAACAAAAGGTCATAGGATATCTTAGAAATGAGTTTCCAGACACCGATGATGAGACATTCTCAGAAGCTTTGCAGAGGATTCAAATTGAAATTTCAAAATATGACGAAATAAAAGATCCAACCGCCACTGCCGAAAAACAGGGAAGAACACCCCAAAAAAAAATAGTTCCTACCCAAGCCCAAAAGGCTGTTCATAAGTCATTGGAAAATTTGACCGAACTAGAAAATATAGCGAATATTCAATTTGAAAGTCGCCTGGAAATTCGTTTGCGTCACATTTTTGGTGTACTGTATTTCATGACAAAAGGTTCTGATTTTCCTACCGCAACTCATCAGACTTTGAAGCTGTTCCCAGAGGTTCAAGATTATCAGACGATCTCTGATAAATGCGCAAGAGGCTTTGCTGGTAATGTTGAAACATTTATATCTTGGTTTAGCTCAGGTCAAATGCTGAATCAACTTCATTCAAAATTCAACTTGTCTGATCATGATTATCAAATTTTCAAGAAGTTGCTTGAAAAATAGTTTAACAGTGTCACATAACAAGTCAGCCCAGCGGACAGCCAGGGCCGGCGGACTTTTGAAAAACCGAGGGGATTGATCAACAAACAATTTTAACCAAGTCAGTGGAAGCCCTGGCTGCCCCTGACTTCCAACGTTAGCGTCAGGGAGCGCTTGCTGTGATTTTAACAAGACGAAATCTAATCATGTTTGGTTTTGGGCTGGCTTGCGCCTTTTTCGCCTTCGGGTCCGCAAAAGGTGTCGCGTCCGTAGTTA
>PWFZ01000370.1 GCA_003555185.1 Balneolaceae bacterium
CGTTGGCTACTTCAATTTCCTGGACAAATGTGTCCAAACGAATTTCGTGATGCTTGTTGCCTTCATAGTCGAGTTCTGCCAGATGAGGAAGCATGGTTACATAATCACCTACCACCGGAGGGCCGTCATATTCCTCCACAAAAACTTCTGCTTCAGGCATTCCGAATGTCATGCCGTCCAGGGTGTATTCTGCAGTTTGGGCATGTATTGTTGCCAGGGAACTCAGTAAAAGAACACCGGCAGCAAGAGTTAAAAGTTGATTTAATCGTTTCATAAGACTCAATGGATTTAATTTAATAAGAATTAAGAGTAGTTTATCTTTAAATAAATGAAAAAATATATCGATGCTGATATTCAAATACTAATAAAAGATATAAGACTCTTAAATATTTTGCAACATAATATTTTAAATAAAATTTGGGTCATTCTGTGCCTCGGCGAGATTTATTATACAGTGGCTGATCAGATTCACCGGACGGCTTTATCAGTAGAGAACAGTTGCGTTTCGAACCTTGCTTTGGAATGCAGGAAATAATAATAGAAAACTTACTTAGGGGTATTAAAGCCCAAACCTTCGGCCAATGCGCCTGAAAATATTTCGACTCTCTTCCTCGTCATTGTCACCAATGACTCTTGGCTCATCACTACTTTGGCCGGTAAAGAAATCTCTTACCCTGTCGATGACACGATCATTCCTGTGATCCTCACACTGCATATTAAATGGAGTGTTTATTTGTGATGACGGGAACCGGCTCGGCTGTGAATCAAGAGCGGTGTTTGCGCCAATGTTTTGTAGAAACTCACCTGCAATAGGCAGCGCGGTTTGGGAAGCGTAAGCAGGAAACTGTTTGAATCGAACACGGTTATTTGAACCGCCCACTCGTGTCCCAAAAACAATTTCCGGGGTAAACCCGATAAACCATCCATCTGTATAATTCTGGGTTGTTCCTGTTTTTCCGCCAAGAGCATGCTGAATATTATACTGAGACCTGAGTGAATATCCGGTTCCTTCATCCACAGCCTTTTCCAACATTTTAGTCATAGTGGCAGCTGTTCGGGTACTCATTCTATGATCGATTTGTGATGGAGTAATGATGAGATTCAAATCTTCTGAAACAGGATATCCGAATACAGATACATTCTGTTGTTGATCCCTGACATCATAAATTAACTCTCCATCATTATTGTATATGTGTGTGATGAATTGCGGCGTAACCGATTTACCCTCATTTAAAAATGATGTGTAGGCTGTGGTCAATTCAAGTAACGACATTTCGGCTGTTCCCAACGCAACAGCCGGACCCTCCGGTAAATACGATCTGATTCCCATGTCAATCGCAGTTTTTCGAATTTGATCGCTTCCGGTTTCCGTTGCCAAATGTACGGCAACAGTGTTAACCGATTGTGCGAGTGCTGCCTGAAGTGAATACCTGCCTCCGTACTCTTCATTAATATTCTGTGGAGTCCAATCATCATAGTCTGCAAATTGTGCCAACATATTTCTTTGATAATCACACGGAGCACGACCTGCCTCTAAAGCTGAAGCATAAAGAACCGGTTTAAAAGCTGATCCGGTCTGACGCCTTGCAAGAACCTGGTCATACTGAAAATGGCGATGGTCAATTCCTCCAACCCATGCTAAAACATGTCCCGTATTTGGGTGTATTGCGAAAAAACCTGCATTTAAAAACGACAGGTAGTAACTGATTTCATCATAGGGAGATATCTTTTTACGTTGATATCCATCCCATGAAAAGAGCAATGTCTGGACAGGGGTGTGCAAAACTTCTTCGGTTTCTTGTGAAGATAACCCCTCCTGTTTTAAGGCCATGAGCTGTTCGCTCCTGTTCCAAACCCGTAGTACATCCGGATCATTATCTCCAAAAATAGGATTGCTTGAAACCTCACGATCAAAAATAGACTGTAGCTGTTTCATTCTAGATTGAACAGCACTTTCGGCAGCAACTTGCAACCGGGAGTCCAAAGTGGTGTGGATCGTTAATCCATCTGTTCGAAAGTTGTACTTTTCGGATGTGTTGCCCCCCTGCAAAATGGACTGGATTTCCTTACGCAGGTGCTCTCTGAAATAGGGAGCCAGATTATCAGAAAAAGCGGATCGATTGTAATCAATTCTAAGCGGTTCAGCTATGGCATTATTAGCAACATCGGAAGCAATAAACTCATATTTCTCCATCTGCCTGATTACTACGTTTCTGCGTTGCAGTGAGCGTTCGGGATTTCGATGGGGATTATAAAATGTAGTGGCTTTCAGCAGTCCGGCCAGAGTTGCGGATTCATTAAGAGTCAACTCATCAGGCGGCTTATTGAAAAAACGGTAGGATGCCATTTCAATACCGTACGTATTTTCTCCAAATGAAACAGTGTTGAAATAAAGCTCCAGAATTTCATCTTTGGAATAGAGATTTTCAATTTTTCGGGCAATGATCATTTCGCGGAGCTTGTCTGTGACTATAAATAAACCGCGACTGTTTTCCCTTGGATACAGATTTTTAGCAAGCTGCTGAGTGATAGTACTCCCACCACCCGCATTTTGTCCCATTAATATAGATTTAACAAAAACACGTCCTAATGCCCTGTAGTCAATTCCATTATGGGAGTGAAATCGAATGTCTTCTATGGCCAGGAGTGCATCTAATAGTTTTGGGCTGGTTTCATCTAGACGAATAGTAGTTCGATTTTGCTGATGATAGGTTCCCAGCTGAACTCCGTCTGCAGATAGAATGCGTGAAGCTTCCTGTTGATGGAGATTTTTTAAATCGTCGTTTCCCGGCACAGGTCCAAACATGCCTGCCCATACAAGAAAGAGAAACAGAAACCCTCCGATTACAGAAGAACCAACAATGGTAAATGTAACAATAACCCATTTAGGAAATGAGCTTATCCTATTATTTTTGTAGCGTTTATAATCCAATTCTTTTGATTTTTTGTCAACGTTAGAATGGCTTGGACGCTATAGGAAATGATTTGTTCCTGCATCCCTTTTTCCGCAGCTCTGCTGCGAAAAACAAACGGGCAGCTAAGCTGCCACTGTGCATCACGCAGCAGAGCTGCATGATGAGATAATCCGGTAGCTACATCTCATTCATCTCCTTCCGTAGCTCCGCTGCGGAAAACAGATCGGCCAGCTAAGCTGCCCTTTGCATCACGCAGCGGAGCTACGTGATGAGATTGGGTACAGAGTTACGTGATGAGATGGAGATGGTATGCATGATGATAGCGGCAGCGGAGCTACTTATTTTGATCCCAGTGCAGAGCACCGGAATTAGATAAGAATTAAAAACTGTAAGGAATCATCCAGAAGAGGTTCATGTAGATATAACCTCAATATTTATATAAGTCATGGGACGTTCAGGCTATAAAGTATATGATCCGTCTTATCCACACTTCATAACAAGTAGTGTGGTAAAGGGGTATCCAATATTTTCTAATCCAAAGGCAGCACAAATAGTATTGAATGCTTTGACTTTTTTGCAATTTCAAAGAAATACAAATCTATATGCATACGTGATTATGGAAAATCATATTCACATAATTGCCCAATCAGATGAATTGACAAAGAAAATACAAGCTTTTAAATCATGGACTACTCGCAATATAATTGAGGTCTTTAAGAAAAATGGAAACTACTATCAGTTATACAAGCTGAAAAAGGCCAGACAACGTTATCATACAGGTTCAATTCATCAACTTTGGCAACAGGGTTTTCATCCCAAGCAGATTATTGGTGACAAAATGATGATTCAAAAAATTGAATATATACACAACAATCCTGTGAAAAGGGGATTTGTTGATCATGTGGAAGACTGGAGATACTCTTCAGCAAGAAATTATGCAGGTATGAAAGGTATGATACCTGTAACGTTGATTCCTGGCGGGAATATAGATTAGCCAGCATACTCTCTTTTCTGCAGCTCTGCTGTGAAAAACAAACGGGCAGCTCAGCTGCCACTGTGCATCACGCAGCGGAGCTACGTGATGAGATTGAATACATAGGCTTCATAATGAGATGTCAGGCGTGCTGAGAAGTCAATCCCGGCCTTTACAATGTTGCAAACCCCAGGTTTCCATTAAAATTATGAGCTACTCTTAAAAATTCTTCCCAGGCAATTCTTTCGTGTGGGCCTGAATATTTTGGATGATAAATTTTACGAGTCTCACCCCAATTGTCCTCCAGAACATATGCCGGTTCACTACCAATATCTGTTTGAGCACTTCCCATACTTCCCCCACCTCTGTATTCTCCTGTAAATAAGAGAAAGGTTTTGTCATCTGCATCTATGATTCGGGCATTTAAAAATAATAACCTTGCGATATTCTTACCTTTGTTCTTTACATCTTTGAATGATGTCACTATCAGTTGTTCTTCCTCAATGAACTGATCGATTTCATAACCATTCTCAACCAAATGATCGTGCGCTTTTTGGAGTGTCTCTTCTTTTTCTTCAGGAGAAATTTCAATCAGAGCCGCATTGACGCCAAAAGGAATAGGCTGACTATCAGATGTTGAATATTGTGGCCCGGCACAAGAAATAAATAAACAGGCTACTAGTAAAACCAGAATATACTTTTGTAGAGTGAACATGTTTTTAAGATTGTTTTAGCGATGAATTAGCCTCTTAAATATATATAGGTAAAGTTGTATAAAGAATGAAATTAGAATACACGCTAAATTAGCCGGCCGTGAAAAGAAATTATGCAGGTATGAAAGGCATGATACCAATAGCATTACTTTCGGGAGGGAATACAGACATCTAAACTGTAAAACACATTTTCCATCTCATATCTCTTTCCGCAGCTCTGTTGCGGAAAACAAAGGGGCAGCTCAGCTGCCGCTGTGCATCACGCAGCAGAGCTACGTGATGAGATGATGTGCGGAAAAAAAGTGGGCAGCTGAACTGCCACTGTGCATCACGCAGCGGACCTACGTGATGAA
>PWFZ01000441.1 GCA_003555185.1 Balneolaceae bacterium
GATGGTGTAAAAATATATAGCATTGATGGCGGATTGAGCCCATCAGGCATAGATCTTGGAAGTCCAAGCATGAATAATCTGCAAAAGCCGGAAGTGGCCATTCTGGGAGGTCCCGGAGTTCGTGGAAATGATGTAGGTGAAATCTGGCACCTGTTTGATCAGCGGTTTCATATGCCGATTTCTATAATCGAAAAACGCCGGTTGGGATGGACTGACCTTGACAGATATAATGTACTGATCATGGTTCAGGGGAATTACAATGACCTTTCTACTTCAAATGTAGATAAAATTAAGGATTGGGTTGGAAATGGAGGTACGCTTATCCTCAACAAATCAGCAGTGAACTGGGGCGTAAGAAACGATCTTTCCAATATTGAATTTGTGGAAAGGCCCGAAGATAGTGAAACACGCAGAAGTTATGTTGAGTTGGCCGATGCACGTGGTGCTCAGGTTATTGGTGGATCTATTTTTCACGGTGAAATGGATCTCACCCATCCGATTGGCTATGGATATAACAGGGAAGATATTACCATTTTCCGGAACTCTAATACCATGATGGAGATTGCGGAAAATCCATACGCAACGCCGGTTCGATATACAGAAAATCCTTTGGCCAGCGGTTACATTTCTGCAGAGAACCTTGAGATTATTGGTAATACAGCATCAGTGATCATTAGTCGTCATGGAAGTGGCAACGTGGTTAACTTTATTGATAACCCCGCTTTTCGTGCATTTTGGTTCGGAACCAATAAAATGCTGATGAATGCTGTTTTCTTTGGTGATACCATTAGCGGAGCAGCGACGAACTAACAGTTAAATATTTATAGGTCAAAAAAAAGCCCTGCATGCAAATGCGGGGCTTTTTTAGTATTAGATCTGATTATTGAGCTTATTCAGAATCCAATTCAATTGTTTCCAGGTTGGAGTCTCATCAACCGTTACACTAACACCATCAATGCGTCATACCGGTAAATCCTTCTTTCCGAGGGGCTACGGTTATATCATAGCTGCCATGCTCTTAAATCATCTTCTTCCGCCGTTTACCCTCTCGCGGTTTATCCCCGGAGGTACATTTCCCGGAAAGCCGCCACCAACTTTGCCATTGAACATATTTTGAAGAATCTGAGCAGCGGGAGTCCCCCCCATCAATTGTTGTGATAGTCCATCAGCAATAGCCGATGCAGGAAGCTGGTTTCTTCTTTGTGATGCATTCATCGCCTCAGCGAACAGTTGTAATTCGCCGGCTTCAAAACCACCTTGCAGTGCCCGTAAAACAATTTGAGCTGTTGCTGTCGGTTCCTGCGCTGCGGTTGGCAAATCGCTTAACACGTTTATGGCTGCAAGAACACCTGATGGCTTGATGTTTTCAAGTGCCCCATCCTCAGCTATTGTAGCAAATGTCTGTTCTAAAACAGTTCTGTCAAAATTACCTGATAGTGTTTTTGTACCAACTCTCACCATTTCATTACGAAAGTTGTTTCTGTCCATTCCTGCAACGGTTCTGTCAAGCATACGTCCCACTTCGGGCCGGTTCATCCATGGATCAACAATATCTGCTGACCTTCCGGAATGTTCAGCAATAGACTCTAAAACCGGAATCATTTGCTGAGCATTGATGCCTTTTGACATCCCCTCAAATGCTTTTTTAAACACCATGTCCCATGGAAGGTTGTTTTCAGCCATCGTAACTGCAGGCCCGATGATATTTATCAAATCATTTTGGCTGATTCCCCTTAGCTCAGCATGATTCTGCAAATGTTCAATTTGTGGCGGGGCTATTCCGGCTGTTGTTGCTCGATCAATTAGGTCGGAAATAGATTGCTGCTGGGAATGTGCCAAAAATGGAGTTGCTGAAATTAATATGGTAACCAACGTCAGTTTTATAAAAGTTAATGGGAGTTTAATTAGTTTCATCACAGTTCCATTTAGGGTGTCAAATCAAATAATTATAAGCGGATCAGATTTCTTCGTATCCGATCATATGACGACTAAGCAGGAAAATGGTTACTGTTATCTTTTATGTAGCAGACTAAATGTAATGTTATTGTATATTCAGATTTAATGAATAACTAAGATCCATGCTCTATATGAAGGGAAATAACTTTAATTATGAACTCTTCTTTGACCTTTCTCAGGATCTTGTTTGCATTGCCGGCTATGATGGTTACTTCAAAAAAGTAAACCCTTCAGTAAGTAACGTTTTGGGATATACAGAGGAGGAGTTGTACTCCCGGCGGATCGAAGATTTTGTACATATTGATGACAGAGAGAATACAACCAAATCCCGCAATTATGTTAAGAAATCGAACACGCTTTTCAATTTTGAAAACAGGTATATAACGAAAAGCGGAGAAATTGTGTGGCTGGCCTGGACCTCGCATCCGGTGGAGGGCCAAGAGCTGGTATTCGCAATCGCAAAAGATATTACTCATAAAAAGAAACTGGAAGCTGAACGTCTCCTCCTTCTCGATAATATTATGAGCCTGAACAAAGAGCTACAACAGCTTTCTTTAACTACCTCTCATGATTTACGATCGCCCTTAAGCAGTTTATTGATGATTTTTGAACTGCTGGATCTATCTAAAATAAGTGATGAGGAGACACTTGAATTGATGGAATTGTTAAAAGTGACAGGAGAAAATTTAAAAAATTCATTGAACACTTATGTTGATGTGTTAATAGAGAAAGTGAACGAACAGAAAAAAGTTGAAAAAGTATGTTTAGATGAGACATTACAAACAGTAACTCATTCCATTTCATCACTCATCAAAACAACCAATACCACCATTCGAACAGACTTCTCACAGGTTGATAAAATTACGTTCAATAAAGCTTTTATGGAAAGCGTATTTCTTAATTTAATATCTAATTCTATTAAATATTCTCAGCCGGATATTTCACCTGATGTGATTATAAATACAGAAAAGGAAGGAGGTAAAAGCCGATTAATTTTTGAGGATAATGGTCGGGGGTTTGATATGGATAAAGTGAAAGGTAAGATTTTCGGGATAAATCAAACTTTTCATAGTCATAACGATAGCAAGGGAGTTGGCCTGTATTTAGTTCATAATCACATTACTAGTTTTGGCGGAAGCATCAGCGTTGACAGTAAAGTCAACGAAGGAACCCGATTTGTGATCACGTTTGAGGAGTAAGTGTGTAAACGCGCGCAGTTTAATTTAGCTTTCGAATAATTCCAGCCGGTAAGCTTTCATTTTTGATTCGGTCTTTGATTACGGGAACTCCATTTACAAAAACCCAGTCAAATCCTTCCGAAAAAGCGTGGGGATCCTCGAAAGTAGCATTGTCTTTAATGTTGGAGGGGGCAAATATAAGCAGGTCCGCTGAGTATCCTTCCCGGATCAACCCGCGCTGTACGTCAACTTTATCGGCGTTGGTAAGACCAAGAGTTTCTGCGGGCAGACCACTCATTTTACGTATGGCTTCCTCAAGTGAAAGGAGGTTTTCCTCATTCACATATTTCCGGATAATTTTAGCAAAACTGCCATAACCCCTTGGGTGTCGCATTTCCGGTCCGCCATCTGAACTTACCATTACATAAGGATCAATCAGGAACCTCTGCATTACATCCTCGTTCATCACGAAATAGGCCGCACTGGCGCCTTCCGGACCAATTTCATCAATTAACACGTTTTCGAACGGCATATCCAGTTCATCGGCAACTTCAGCGAGGGTTTTGCCGGTCCATGGTTCAGTTCCAAAAAGGGTTGCTTCAGGTCCATTTCTAAGGTTGATGCGATTCCGTAGATACTCCTCAAGTTCACCCCTTCGACTTTCTACTACCTCATCAAAATCATTTGGCAGACGTGCCCACTCAGGAAAAATAATGCCAATGGTTGTAAAACTGGCCACATACGGATAAACATCTGCCGTTACACTTAATCCACGATCACGCGCTTCATCCATTAACGAAAGCACATCTTCAGCACGCTGAGGATCATTGGCGTACACAATTTTCAGGTGAGAGATATTAATCTGAGCTCCTGATTCGTGCCCCACATCATGCATCTCTGTAATGGCTTCTTCAATATTACCGTCATCCTCGTTTCGGACATGTCCCATCACAATTCCACCCTGTTCCTTTGCTAAGGTGGCGAGCGATACAAGTTCCGGCATATCCGCATAGCTTGCAGGTTCAAATTCAAGACCATATGAAATCCCAAAAGATCCGGCATTTATAGATGACCTTAACAGGTTGCGCATTTCATTTAAATAAGATTCATCCAAATCAGATTCGCGCGGTGCATCCACTATATCTCGAAGGGTGCTGTGCCCGGTAAAATGAATGATGTTAGGGCCTGTACCAATTTCATCAACATCATTCATCCACTCTTCCACCTTATCTTCACCGGGGCTGTTGCCGATGAGCCCTAAAGTAATGGTAGTAACTCCCATTGAAAGGAAGTTATCAAAACGGGGAGTTTCTACAGGTACACCTCTTGAATGACCATCTACAAACCCCGGGGAAATAACTTTTCCTTCCACATCGATGATCGCTGCAGCTTTATGGGTTTCGATATCAAAATCTCCGGTTTTGATGATAATACCTTCATGAACCAATACATGACCCTGAACGGCATCTGCTCCCGATCCATCAATGATAGTTCCGTTTTTGATCAGCAGATCATAATCGTGTTGAGCACAAGAAATTGCAAAGAGAAAGACGAGCAGGATTGATGTGTAGCGCATGGACAACGATGATTTGAGGGCTATTAAATTATAAATAGAAGAAAAGGAATTTCCGTAATCTTTCTAAGCCCCTTTATAGGAAGCACGTAATCGAAAAAATTGGGAAGCCTTCTAAGGATTAAGAAGCAATCCATTAAAAATAGTAACGCATACCAAACGCACCATTTCCGGCAAATACTACATCCGGGGCAAAATCCAAGATTGGCACAGCTTCAACAAAAAGGTCAAACGGAATGGTTTCGAAAACATAGTTTAAACCAAGCGGAAATCGGGCTCCAAAGTTTGGGTCATCTTCGAAAATTACACGAGCACCAAGACCGTAATAAAAATTAAGGCCGGTAGTATCTGTGTCATGAAACCATGAATGGATCAAAAAATCAGTATGTAAATGAACAGCTTCACTTCTGTCGGATAGTGACCATGCGGCTCCAATTGCAAGTGCAGTAAATTCATTGTTCCAATTTTTGATAGACACACCCGTAGGTTCGCCCACCATAAAGCCAACACCAAAATTGCCACCGTTACCGGTATTAGCCTGGGCATTTGCTGTTTCTGTTTGCATACATAAGAAGACACTTATGAATAAGACTGTGGATAGTGTGATTACTTTTCTCATCCTGATGGGTTATTTAATTGAATAATTACGCAGACTTACTTTAAGCCATCACTTATTTTTATCTATATCCCTCATTTAATATAAACTGTCTTTTTATTAATGAACTCGTGTATTCCCTCTTTTGAAAGTTCGCGGCCATAACCTGAATTTTTAGTACCGCCAAATGGCAGACGCGGATCCGACTTAACTAGTTCGTTAACAAAAAATGCACCATCCGGGACCTTGTCAATAAGTCGACGGGCGGATTCTGTATCGCGGGTAAAAATGGTGGTTCCAAGTCCAAACTGAGAATTAGCAGCGAGCTCAAATGCTTCTTCTTTATCCTTTGCTTTTATAATAGCCGCCATTGGGCCAAACGTTTCTTCATCAAAAGCAGGCATACCAGGCTTCACATTACTCAGTATAGTTGGTTCATAAAAGGCATTATCCTGTACACCTCCAATTTCTAGTATTGCCCCCATATCTACAGATGTTTTCATCTGCTTGTGAAGGCCATCAGCAAGATCTTTGCGGGCAAGAGGGCCTATTTCAGTGGACTCATCCATCGGGTTGCCCCCTTTAATAGATTTAACTTTTTCTATAAAACCGGGCATAAATTTATTGTAGGCATCACCCACAAGTATGAAGCGTTTTGCGGCAATGCAGCTTTGACCTGAGTTCATCATTCTTGCGCTAAATCCTGTTTCTATTGCCTTATCCATATCTGCATCTTCTAAAACGATAAACGCATTGCTTCCACCGAGTTCGAGAACCGATTTTTTTAGATACTTTCCTGCAAGACTGGCGACTGATTTGCCTGCCCTACCGCTCCCTGTAAGTGTAACCGCCTGTACTGTGTCATGTGCAATTACCGATTCTATTTTATCATGATCAATAAACAGGTTTTGAAAAACACCTTCGGGATAACCCGCTTTTTTAAAAATGTCTTCTATAAGAGTGGCGCATCCAAAAACGTTCGACGCATGTTTTAGCAATGCAGTATTTCCGGCAGTAAGGGTTGGGGCTGCAAAACGAAATACCTGCCAAAATGGGAAGTTCCAGGGCATGATGGCCAATACAGCTCCGATTGGCTCGTGACTTATAAAACTTTCTGATGCATCCGTTTCAATCAGTTCATCTGCTAAAAATAGTTCAGCATTTTCAGCATAATATTCACAGACCCAGGCGCATTTATTTATTTCCCCCCTGGCCTCACTGATTGGTTTCCCCATTTCCAGGGTCATGGTTTTAGCGTATCTGTCCACATTCTTTTTTAGAAGGCTGGCTGCATTTATTAACAAATTACATCGTTCTTTTATTGGTACATGCCGCCAGGACTGAAACGCATTTTCGGAATTTACAAGAATAGTATTTAACTCTGCATCGGTATGCTCTTTATATGTAGCAATGTCTTCTCCGTTGTAAGGGTTAGTGCTTTTGAAACTCATAGAATGTGGTTTGAATTGCAATTTGAAATTGAAACTCTCTTGTTAGGTTAATAAAAGAAATTTAGAGCAAAATCATCATCCCAATTAAAATAAAGAGGCATAAAAAAACCCGAAAGAGGATAGTATAGCTCTCTCGGGTAAATTTGCGGAATTAAGTTGATTATGCTTCTTCAAGAGTTGTGCTCATCGATTTAATTCTGTCATAATCATTTTTTATATCAGAGTATTGTGCTTCAATAATTAATTCTTGTTGCGGGTCTAAACTGTCTGATTCATCCCTTAAAGCTTCTTTATATGCTTCCAGAGCTTTTTCTTCTCCATACTTGCATGACTTTAATATAACTTTGCGATCTCTGCCGGTGAGCGCAGCTTTTACATTCATCCATGCCCGGAAAAACTTACCGGTGGTTTTGGTTCCTTCTGCCATACTTCCGCCCAGGCTTATTATCTCTTCAAGCAGTTCACGTTTGCATTTATGACTGGTTTGTGCAAACTGGGTGAACATGTTCTTCAAATCAAATTCGTCTGTTTTCTGAGATGCAGTTTCATAACCTTCTATTCTGTCATTGTTAATAATAACAAGGCTATTCAGTATTTCAATTGTTTTACTCTTATCCATGATATTCCATATTGCTTTAAAATTTATACCAATGAATTAGCCCACATTATTAAAACACGGGATGAATATCTCCACCCCGTGTTTTATTATTATCTGTGGATATCCTGAGCGTCATACTCACTCCATTTATTTTCGATATGCTTGGCATCCTCTTTGTTTTTCGGCTCAACACCTAAAACGATTTTGCCATCTTTTATACCTGACTCGTACATTTTTGCTCGTTCTTCGGGGATTCCCCAGCCGACCAAAGCACCTATAATTCCTCCGGTTAAACCTCCAGCTCCTGCGCCTGCCAATCCTGCAGCAACCGGGCCGGCAATTACAAGTCCAAGGCCCGGAACAACAATACTTGTTCCCACAGCAGCTAAAACGCCGGTAACAGCACCTACTGTGCCTCCAACCGCAGAACCTACTCCTGTTCCTTCTGCCGCTTTATTTCCTACTTTAGATTCATCTATGTCGTCGGAGAAATATTTGTCACGGGTCTCTTTCGACATTACAACATTTATTTCCTCGTTGGTGTATCCTCGTTCTTCCAGATCTTTATAAGCTCTTTCAGAACTCTCCCGGTTTTGAAACAAACCGGTTACCATTCCTTTTTCATCATTAACATTAGTTCTTTCGGGTGTTGTGTCACGTTCTTTGGTTTGACTTTTTTCTCTATCCATTTTGACTGCTGTTTTTGAGTAATAATTAACTGTAGATGTATTTATTTGATGATGTTTTTTGCACTATCCTAATATGAGCCAGATCAACAGAAGGATGAAAAGTGTCCCTAAACATCCGCCTCCAAACTTCATAGCGGCAGCCCCTGATATTAAACCTTTTAAAAAATCACTCATGGGGAATGTATTTTAAAATTAAAGTTAGTTAAGCCTTTAAGGATGCCGCATCCAAATTCACAAACTCTCTTGCGATACCCGTTAACATTTTATCTGCTGATTTCTCCTCTTTCAATGACTTTTCAAGTAATTTCGCCGCATCGATTAATTCCATTGTTTCTGCTAATTCACGCAGTGTACCGTAGGTTGCAATTTCATAATGCTCAATTTTTTGTGCGGCAGAAATAATGGAGGCATCACATAAAGGGCCTTTTTCACAATCTTCCAACATCTCTGTGGCCTCAGCGATAAGCCCGGCCATGGCATCACATTTTACGGTGGATGGTTTTGTTTCTATTGTTCTAAACACTTGTGCCAAACGGGAAATTTGTTCTTTGGTTTGTTCAAGAGTTGTTGTAAGTGCCTCTATCAATTCAACCGATGATGCAAGTGAGATCATTTTAGGGATAGATTTTATAAGCTCTTTTTCTGCCCATAAAATATCTTTCAATTGATCTTCAAATAATGTCATTAGTTTAGATGCCTGCATTACCCTTTTAGACGGGATATTATTTTTTGATGTAGTTTGTGATTGGATAATCGAGTTGGTGTCGGTTTGCATAGTCGTAGGTTTAAGTGATTTAAAAGGGCAGTTTCCACGCAAAACATTAAGAGTAAATTCTGTATACAGCTGAATCTCATCTTAATTATCATGGTTCTTCTTGGGGGGGCATGAGTGAGTCGTTTTATCCCCTCATTTTTTCCAAAAAGAGAACTTTTCTGAAACTGTACTCTTAATTAATCTCAGTGATTTTTAACCCGGATTATTATTCAGTGAATTTATTACTATAAATTTGTCCATGAATACAGTGAGGGGCATTACAAATAAGTATAATTGTGTTGTATGATTTACAGTTTTAAGATCAGTAATCCATTATGATGTCTAGATTCTTCAACTACAGATCTGGTTCTTCAGCATAGAAGTAGTTTTTCTCGTAGTCCTCTCTTAAGTTTTTTACTCCGGCAAGTCCACCAAATGCGGCAGAAATCAGTCCTAATATTAGAGCTATTGCCAGAAAAATCGAGGCAGTGGCCATTGCATCAGAAGCTTCTTCTGCTTGTTCACGTGCCGTTTCTTCGGTCTCATTTAAAAACTCCTCAGCTTCCGTGCGTAAATTTTCATATTCAGCAAGAAGATCATCAATGGCCTGTTCAGCCTCATTTTGGGACATATCGGTCCTTTCCGTTAAAATATTTACCAGTGCATCGCGGTCTACTGCATCAAAAGTGCCATCGAGCACATTGCGTGGATCTCTAAATATATTCTCAACGGTAAACTCTTCTCTCAACTCTTCCCTGTCAGCATCATCCAATAGCGCATAGAATTCTTCCCTTGCTTCTTCGAGAGTTATATCAAGATCTTCAATTTGATCCTCTATTACAGATTCTACTCTGTCACCTACGGTATCACCGGTAGTCGTTAAAACTCCACCCACTGCACTGCCAACACCGGATATAATTCCACCAACAATAGTTGTAAGTAACCAGGCAGATAAAATGGTATAGAGAGCCCAGGTCATAATTCCCTGTAAAACACCACTAATATCGGTGAACGAAACTCCCGCCCTTGCCGCGACAAAGCCTCCTGCAAACAATGCTATTAAATTACTTAATACCCACCAGATGACGCTTCCTGTGCCAACCCCACCTAAGGGATCTGTTTGATCTGTTGGTTCAATTACACCCAATCCTATAGAAAGGCCGATTAAATTGAGTATCAGTAAAACGGATAATACAGTTAAAGTTCCTGCTAATATTGCCCGCCATGAAATGGATTTTTCAGGCTTATGAGTGTAGGGGTTGAATTTAATTACGTTCACAATAATTTTTATTGGATTCAGATTATTTATTAATCTGTTATCACGTAAATCTCTCTTGAAAATCGATTGGATAACGGGAAAATGCTTTCCTCACAAAATTTTGGTAAACAATGAGTTATAACCATTACAAAATGCATTAAAAGTGTTGTATGATTTACATCCGTCAATGAACCAAGCGATAAATATTTTATGTGGAGAAGACAGGACTATTCAGAAATATGTAACATTTGTAAATCTTTACTGTAAGTATGTAAGCCATGCATATGTTTAAGAAGCATAAGTTTCGTTAGTAAAGATCTTTGAATAATTACGCAATCGAATTATGCCAAGAGAAAGAAGGCCCAGGTCGCGAGCATCTTCAAATAAATATCCAATCTGGCTTAAAGGCACGGTTATTTTAATTGGTTTATGCCTTTTAGTAGTAATAATGGTTGTTGGCAAGTTTATGCTGATGCCATTGGCTTTTGCTGCGCTAATTTCAATTTTGTTAAGTCCCGTTATTCAAAAGTTTGAAAGCTGGAAGTTAGACCGGGCCTCCAGCATAATATTAAGCATGCTTTTAATTACGGTTATATTTGCCGGAATAATGAGCCTTTTAGCTGTTCAGTTGATTCAGTTTGTAGACAGGGTCCCTGAAATTGCTGACAGTTTGAAAAAAGCGACGGCCCGGGGATTTGAGCTCATTGAAACAATCACCGGCGTTACGGCCCAAGAACAAGCGGAATATGTTCGAAGCGGTATTGCAAACTTCTTTGAAACCGGAGGTGAATTTATACGCACGTTTATGAGTGCAACAAGGGATGCACTGCTGTTTTTTGGACTCCTCCCTATATTTATCTTTTTCATGCTCTATTACAAGGAGATGTATCAAACTTTTCTAAAAAAAAGCTTTGCGACGAGTCAGAATACCAAAATTGATGACGTTATTGTGAGGGTAAAGAAGGTGACTCAAAACTATCTGGTAGGTCTCTTCATAGTAATGACGATCATGGCCATATTAAATACAATCGGCTTATTAATCGTGGGATTAGAATATGCACTTTTTTGGGGCATATTTGCGTCCGTATTAGCCGTAGTTCCATTTATAGGGGCTATTTTAGGTTCCGTTCCTCCCATTCTTTTTGCACTTATTATACAGGATTCATTGATATTACCGCTTTTAGTCCTGGCCGTTTTTGTTTCTGTTCAGCTGATTGAAAGCAGTATCCTAACACCGCGTATCATAGGTTCTCAGGTATCTATAAATCCTTTGGTAGCTATTATTGTCCTCTTTATTGGTGCAGAAATCTGGGGAATTGGCGGTATGATTCTATTCATCCCACTAATTGGAATGCTGCGTGTAGGGTTTACCCAGGTTGAGGAATTGAAACCTTATGCATACCTGTTGGGCAATGTAACTGAGTACAAAAGAATTAACCGGAACGAAGAAATACAAGAAGAGATAGACTAAACATATTTGTAGAAGCTCAGTTTTATGCTGCTCATTTATAATCGTAACAAATAACATTGTGCCGATTACTTTTGCCGCATCATTATGATAACTTAACAGCCACTCTTTTGATGGCATGCAAACTTTTAATCCAGCCTGCTTTTGGCCCCTTTAGCGGTGGAGGTACTACTTGCATTTCCCTTTCTGTCATTCCGCTGGTCTTTTTTCGATTTACTATTTTTTTAAGGGATTTTTGCCCTGCATTGTAGTTAGAGTGTAAAAATTGAATCGCATCATCACTTAATTCAACATTATATTGATGGACAAGTGTATCGGCGAGGCGAATTGCGGAAAGACCCAACCCGTTATCGACTTCAATAGCCATTCGTTTTCCTAGCTCCTGTTTTTGAATAGCACTCATATCATGGGAAAGACCTCCCAAATAAATGGCTTTAGTTGCGTTGATATTTCGCTGTATTTCCGGTTTTGAAATATGAATGTGAGGCTCAAGTGCCACCGCAATTTCAATTGCCAGTCGGCGTGCGACCATTCCTCCCTTGTTATTGAATGAAGCAAACAGAGAATAACTGTTATAATTTAAATCTTCTTTCTCGAAATACCACATCAGGTGTTTACAGACCTCAAGACGCGCTTGTTCATCCAGATAAATAATGCTCTCCTTTATTCTTATTCCTTTCTTTCCGGGTCCCACTTTTACACTTGCCTGATTTTCGCCTTCTTTGGCAATCATTCTTTCCCACTGATCAGAAGCTTGCATTAACTCTTTATGTCTCTTCGCAGACTCCTTATAGCCTTCGTGAGCCATAGTATAAAGCTCTATGCTATTTCTCATCACATCTGCCAGCTTTTTAGCTTCTTTAGGTAAGATATCTTTTTCCTTTGCAGCTAATCGTGCCTTTACCGCAATCCGATCAATTACGGCAATCACTTTTTTTATCAATTTATTGATCTCCATTCCGTCGGGGAAAACTTCTGCCGATGAATAATCTGATTCCGCAAGATAGCTAGCCAAAGCTCTCATTCTGTTTCCCCCTTTTGCCTGAGCCACCCGATACAGACTTCGTTTACGTTCCATCTCATCCAGAGCAGAAGCGTATTTCCATTTGCCCGGATAGCTGAAAATTAATGTGGGAATTTCTCGTCCATTGATCAGCTCAAAAGCTAATATCATCATCTCTTCCACATCACGGAATGTCATTATGTAGGGATTGTTGTTTTCAATCGCAGACATCACCCGCTGCAAAAAATATTTATCGCGCGACACGCCATATTTTAGTCTACCGGCTATAATACCAGTAAACCACAGTTTTAATTCTTTTGCTGCGGACGGTGAACTTTTTTCAAGTTCATCAGCAACTTCATTAATCTGATTACGATGTGCAGTATAGAGCTCTCTTACTTTTGTTTGCAGGCCAATTTTTCGATAAGTAAATATACGACCCATTATTTCACCGATTTCTCTATTGCCGGTCAGGTCTGTAAATGCAATATTGACGCCGTAGGGAGTGAGATCTACGCGCCGCAGCAATTGTAGTGCTGCTTCACGCTGGCGGGCATCACCTTCATACCCCTGTACAACTTTATCGCGGACTACTAAAATCAGGTCTCCAAGTTTATCAGTCACGTTTAAAATATCCCGTTCGGTCTGTTCCTCAAGGTGTCCCCGGGTGCCATCATAAATTACCTTTGCAACCAGTCCAAAAATTCCTGAAAAAACCGTAAAACTGACAAAATAGATGAGCAGCTGCAGAGATGGTAAAGTTCCGTAGCCAATGTAGTAACCACCGATTAAACCAATGGTTGTAACTGGGCCGGCAGTCCAAAAAATTTGCATGAGCGAGCGAGACCACCTCACCTTGTTTAGGCTTTTTTTAAGTCGCCGGGTTTGCTCGTCGTTCTCTCTGTCTAATGTAATTCGGTTTTTATCTGAATCAGACAAGATTCTGGTTATTTATTGGGCTGAATATCTACAATGCAGTTTAAAATATACAACAGATTTTTATGGATTCATCTCGTGTATCTAAACTTTAATCATCAACTGTATTTATCTTTACTCCTTCCCAGCCAATTATCGCTGCTTTTCGGGTCTGCCCCCACATATAGCCGCCATATTTCCCGGTTGATTGAATCACTCTGTGGCACGGAATTAAAAAAGCTACCGGATTCTTTCCAATGGCCGACCCAACGGCTCTTGAAGCCTTCGGATTCTGTACGCTTTCGGCAACTCTCCCGTAGGTAGATAGTTTCCCCACCGGGATTTTTAGCAGAACCTCCCACACGTTCAGCTGAAATTCAGTTCCCCTGAGGTGGAGTTTGATGTCAGGCAATTGGCTCCAGTTTTGATGAAAAATTGACAATGCGTTTTGCTGATGATTGTCCCGTTTCGAATGAAAGGATGCATTGGGAAATTTCTCTTTCAGATCATCCGGGGATGTTTGATCATCATCAACAAAAGCCATAAAACATACCCCCTTTTCGGTAGAAGCAACCAGCGCTTTTCCAAATGGACTCGCTGCAAAGCTGTAATTGATGGATAAGTTTTTTCCGCCTTGTTCCAACTCAGCAGGAGTCATTCCCTCCAGTGTTATAAAAAGATCATGGAGGCGGCTTGTACCGGAGAGTCCGGTTTGATGGGCAGCATCAAACAGCGTGACCCGGTTGCTTTCCGTTAGCAAACTTTTAGCGTGTTGAGCTGTGATATACCGCAGAAATTCTTCGGGACTTGTGCCTGCCCACTCCATAAACAACCGCTGAAAATGGTGTGGACTAAGATGTACACTCGCGGCTATTTCATCCAGCGAAGGCTGTTTTTTTGGGTCACTTTCAATAAACTCAATCGCCTGAGCAATCCGCTGGTAATTCAGGTTTTTCTGTTCGGTTTGATAATCCAGTTCCATGCAATAAATGTCGAAATATTTGAGGAGTTATAAAATCCGAATCTAGCGGAATATTTGGTTGAATTATGTTCAATCTATTTCAAACCTTTAATTGGGCGCATTAGATCATGCTGAAAGTCTGAAGGCACCTCAGAAGTTTTTGTTTAAAATAAAAATGGACTAAAAAATGGGTAAAGCGTTGGTAGAGAAAGATGAAGAATACTTAAACCCCTGCCTTGGAATCAAAAAGCTGTATATTGAGTATAATGAGAAAAAGAATTTTCAATCAAAATACCAGGGTATGAAATTATACATCAAATACATGGTGAGTCTGCGATGTAAGATAGTAGTGAAAAAGGAGCTGGATGATATGGGGCTTATCTATGTAAATGTAGACCTTGGAATGGTTGAGCTCTTAAATGATATTACAGATGAGCAATGTGATTATTTGCGGGGAAAACTGGAAGAGTCAGGCCTGGAGCTTCTTGATGATAAGAAGATGGTTTTGATCGATAAGGTAAAGACAGTAATTATTGAAATGATTCACCATTCTGAAGAGGTACCGAAGGTGAACTATTCTGATTTCATTAGCGAAAAAGTAGGTAAAGATTACAACTACCTCTCTACTATGTTTTCGGAGGTTAATGGCACCACCATTCAGCAGTTTATCATTCGGCATAAAATTGAGAGAGTAAAGGAACTGCTTCTGTATGATGAGCTGAATTTGACAGAGATTTCTTACAAAATGCACTATAGCAGTGTGGCTCATTTATCGAATCAGTTCAAAAAAGTAACGGGACTAAGACCTCTGTTTTTTAAAGGGCTACAGAAAAAACGAATTGGGAACCTTGAGGATATAAACTAATGATAAACACCCTTTAAGGTTGTTTACAATTGAATAGTTTTTAGATTAATAGAAGCTGAACTATGTGCTGCGTAACGGCAGGCGCTCATCTGCATGGTTTAATTTAATAAAAAAAAGAGAGGATATGTTTTTTGAAGATTGGTATGCACTACTTCAGGTATTTGTATCGGCGTTAATAGCTTATTTTGCACTAATAATTACCCTGCGCATTTCGGGGAAACGTACACTGGCAAAATGGAATGCCTTCGATTTTGTAATGACTATTGCACTCGGTTCGATTTTAGCATCTGTAATTCTGATTGATGATGTTTCCCTTTCTGAAGGAATTTTGGCTTTTGTGATTCTAATTACGTTCCAGTATATCATTACATGGTTATCGGTGCGGATCCCTTTTGTAAGAAAACTCATTAAAAGTAACCCCACGCTTTTATTTAATAAGGGAGAGTTTATAAATGACGCGTTGAAATCGCAGAGGGTAACACAATCGGAAGTTATGGCCGCCATTAGGGAGTCCGGAATATTATCGCTCGAAGATGTAGAGGCTGTGGTTCTTGAAACCGATGGAAGCTTTAGCGTAATGGGAAAATCAGAAAACAACTCCAGAACAGCTTTAAATGATGTTGAATCGGAATAGCCCTTTACAAAACAAGCAATTATGTAAATATAGTCTGTTGGAGTGTAAGACTTACCACTCAGGTAAAATGCATTATGGATGCTTGAGCACGACGACCCCAACAAAACAATAAATTATTGTAACCAAGCTATTTGTCCGTCGTCACACCTTTGCAATTATGCAGAATAACCCGTTTTACCGGGTAACCAATAAAAACATGAAAACAATAAATAAATTTACCAATATATCGCTCTTTGCCACTCTGTTTCTTTTTGCAGGGTTGATTGGGTGCAGTGATTCCGGAACAAGTGCATACGAAGATATGGATGCCCCGGAAATTGAATCTACTAGTCCGACCGAAAATGAATCGGAAATAGCCCGAAATAAGTCCATTACTATTACTTTTGATCAGGAAATGGATCCTGCAACGATTAATTCAACTACGCTTACAGTAAAGCGTGGATCAACAAATGTACCCGGTGTTGTAGAGTATTCCGGTACAACGGCTACTTTTCAAGCAACTAACACACTTAATGCACTTACTGATTTTACAGTGACTCTTTCAACCGGTGCTAAAAGCGCAACAGGTATAGCTCTGGCACAAAATAAAGTGTGGAGTTTTTCAACCGGTGGAAATACAGCCCCCTTGGATGTGGTTGACCTTGGCGCAGCAGGTAACTACGTAATTTTAGCTAAATCTGAGATCAATAATAATCCAACTTCAGCCATTACCGGTGATATGGGAATTAGCCCCGCTGCAGAAAGTTACATTACAGGATTTTCACAGACTGCTGCAACAGGTTACTCGACATCAGACCAGGTAACTGGAAAAATATTTGCTGCTGATATGGCAGATCCTACACCGTCGAACCTGACTACAGCTGTAGAAAATATGAATACTGCATATAACGATGCTGCAGGACGTCCAAGCCCGGATTTCTTTGAATTACATACAGGTAATATTGGTGGAAAAACACTTTCACCCGGACTCTATAAGTGGACAAACACCGTTATAGCCCCGACAAGTGTTGAACTTTCAGGTGATGAAAATGATGTTTGGATCTTCCAGATTGCTGAAGATCTGACAATAAGCTCTGATGTGAATTTTACGCTTAGCGGCGGTGCACAGGCCAAGAATATTTTCTGGCAAGTAGCCGGTGAAGTAACAATAGGTACAGGATCTCATTTTGAGGGAATCATCCTTTCTATGACCGGTATTACCATGACAACTAAAGCAACGTTGAATGGACGAATGATGGCGCAAACAGCCGTTATTATGGATGGAAACACAGTTGTGCAGCCACAATAATACATTGTTCTCCAACGTGAGATAAACAGATAGTTTATAAAGCAGCTTCGGATAACCGAGGCTGCTTTTTTTGTTGGATGTATTTAGATAGTAAGCACAAACTCATCTTTGGAGGGCTGTATATTGGTTGTTTCTGTAACAAGAAACAGGGCCCTCTTTATTACGTTTTGCAGTCCTTCAAAGCTTGGGGGTTTTTGTATGTAATAATGAGCGCCATTCTCGTACAGGTCATCAACAACATTTTGTTGATAGCTGGTAGAAAAGATGATTACAGGTAAATGGTTCAGCTCTTCACTCTCCTTAATTTCATTTAAACAATCGTGGCCACTTTTAAGCGGCATATTCAGATCAAGAAAAATAGCGTCGGGAAGTTCCATCGTTTTCTGTGAGAGTCGTTTCATCAATTTGTCACCATCATGAACGGTTGCCAGTTTAATTGACAATTCTAATTCTTCAATGGCGTTTTTAAAAAGGAAAACGTCATCTCTGTCGTCATCGGCAAGTATAATGTTGAGTACGGTATTTCTCATGTGCTTTGTCTTGATTTGATTGCGATAAATAGACTCTCTTAATCTGTAAACACTATTCGGAAAGCATATTGCTCAAAATGAAAGCGTTGTTTGTCTTTGCAAACGCCAATCCGAGCAGTATGTTCTGTGTAAGGGAAAAAATTATCGACAAAAAAAACAATGAGGGTTAAAACCTTAGCAATTTACGGTGTGTTTTTTTCGGGGCTGTTTATTACGGGTAAATAAATATCGAATGTAGATCCTTTACCTACCCTTCCTGTAGCTGTAACTTTTCCGCTATGATTGTTTACAATTTTTCTTACCGTAGCCAGCCCAATACCGGTACCGGCATAGTCATCTCTTTGATGTAGGCGCTGAAAAACTTCAAAAATCTTTTCGTTGTACTCTTCTTCAAATCCTATACCATTATCAGAAAACGTAATGTGGCAATATTCTATATCAGAAATTAAACTATCGAGTTTTAAATCCCATCCTGCTTTATTTTCACAATCTATCGTAATGTGTGGAGGAACCCCGGGTTTAGAAAACTTAAGGGCATTTGTGATAAGGTTGGTAATTAGCTGTTTAAACTGGAAAACTATCACGTCAACATCACAAAATTCACTTACCTCTATAGTGGCATTTTTCTCTTCTATTAAATCCGAAAGGTTTGATTGTACCTCTCTGATAAGTACGTTCAAGTCTGTGCTCTCAAATTTTCTTTCCACATTGTTCAGCTTCGAAAAGGAGAGTAAATCGCTGATTAATGTTTGCATTCGTCCGGCAGAGTCCTGCATCATATCAAAATAAAAATGTCCCTTTTCAGATAGATTATCTTTTTCCACGTCGATTAATCGGCTTGCCAGAGTTCTTATTTTCCTTAATGGCTCCTGTAAATCATGGCTGGAAACGTAGGCAAATGCTTCCAGTTCGGCGTTCATTTTGATCAGATTTTCATTCTTGAGAGTCAACGCGTGATTGGCATTTCTCAGCTCAATGGTCCGAACTTTAATCTGATCCTCCAGTTCTTTGGTGTATTGCTCCCTTAGATTTTTACTTTTCTGTTTTTCGGTAATGTCTTCTATAGAGAGCAGAATTAATTTTTGTGAGGTGTGTTCACACTTAACTTGTCGTGCGTTTACCCTTAAAATTAACTCTCCAATTTTTGGAAAGGTGTGTGTAACCTGAAAATCTTCAATAACAGACTGATTAGGTATAATCTTTTCCAGCAAAGTCCGCAACTCAGGAAGATCCCAGTCTGTATTGCCGAGGTCATAAATACGAACTCCCAGAGTTTCATTTTCATCTACCTTAAATAATTTGTAAAAGGCTTTATTTGCAGTCATTACCTTCAGGCTTTCATCAAGAACAAGAAGTGGTTCGCGGATGTTTGCTAAAACTGATTCAGAAAAGCTTTTTTCTCCAATGGAATGTTCGTTGAGCTGAGCATTACTTTTATTAGTAATATCCGTCATTTTAAATGCATGCATGCTGTAATAATTACATTCTTAAACTGGTTTATTTATCACCTGACTTATTAAGTGGTGATATTTTTGAAGTAGTACATATTATATTTTTGCAAAATTGTTCCATAATCGTGCAACTCACTCCCTCTCTTTACCTTAAGATTTTGATTTTATTGGGCGTTGACTCGATTTTATAAATGGCTGGAAATTTTTTTGATTTATTTTACTCCCTACTGTTTATCTATTTTTTGGTTTCGTTGTATCGATCTTTAAAAGGTTTTGTCTTATCAAATACGGGGAACAACTGCCAAATTAAAACAGGCCACAGATAACAGATAATAGACAGGGAGGGACTCCCTGCTTGGAAAACGACTTTTTACGAATTTCCCCATCCGAATTATGTACATTCAGAGCAAAGATTTCTACAAACCATAAAACTAAACGAAATAGTATATGAGTAAAGCAATACAACTCACCATTATTCTATTCCTTTTTATCTCCACGGCCGGGATATCACAGGATAAGGAAGCAGTTTTAGAAGGAATTATAAATGAAGCCACCGAAAATTCTCACCTTGAGGAACTGGCTCACCAATTAACGGATGTAATTGGTCCGCGTTTGGTGGGTACTCCGCAAATGCAGCATGCTCATGACTGGGCCGTAGAAACATTTGAAGGCTGGGGAATAAGCGCCAGAAATGAGCAGTATGGAGAATGGCGCGGCTGGGAGCGAGGA
>PWFZ01000102.1 GCA_003555185.1 Balneolaceae bacterium
ACTAATTTTTCAAGATTACATCTGTTTCTTGTCCAAATCCGAAAGGCTGAAAGCCTGACATAACCCAGCCTATGGCAACGCCATAGGTAATACGGCAGCGGAACACACCGCAGGCTGAAAGCCTGAAATAGTGCGAATTAAAATCTGAGGGGCAATTTATTTGAGGCTTTTAGCCTCCCCACTGCCGGAATTCTCGTTACCCGGAGCGCTGCTCCGGGTTGTGTTATCTCAGGCTTTCAGTCTTGGGTACCCGCCTCTGCATATTTATGATGGGGTACGACAAGATCATGGAAGAGAGAACGAAATAGAAACAGCTAATACGGGACTTATTCCAAAATCAGAAATGAGCTTCTGTTTTTTGAAAAAATTTCAATGCTATCGCACTGATTTCTCAGAATTGTGAGGGTAGTTTCTGTTGATCAGTTTCCTTTATTGATCCAAATCACTTTCGGCGGAGGTCCATGCAGAAAGCTTCTTTGATGAAAATCTGAATCTTTCGAAACGATGATAAAGTTATTTTCTTTAGCATAATCCCAGATCTCAGAATCAGTTGACCTTTCAAGCTTTGCATCTTTTACATGAATTGATTCAGGGAAAAGATCTATTAAATTATCAACCAAGCGATGGGATAAGTTTTGATCGAATAGTAACTTCAAGAGCTGATTTTGGTTAGTTGTCGCTCGCGGTCAGCAGCAAAGGCAAGAGAAGCCCGAATGTCTTCTTTTGTAATATCAGGAAAGTCACTAACAATTTGATCTTCAGTCATACCGGATGCAAGATATTCTAAAATATCATAAACTGTGATTCGCATTCCACGAATACAAGGTTTTCCACCTCTTTTATCAGGCTCAATTGTGATGATTTTTTTATAATCCATGACTCAATATAATTTTGTTAAGAACGTGAGTCAAATTGAGACTATTGCCCAATTTTACATTTGAGATATAAACAAAAAAGGCCGCAAATACTCTTTACGGCCTTTTTGTGTGAGTAAAAATTGGCAACTCTTTTTTAACACATTATCTCGTTAGGCTCACATTCAGAGGGAGCTACGGTAACTGTGAGTTCAGAGGAGGCGTTCTCACTACCGCTGCTCACATCCACCTTGATGTAGTTGTTCTCAATCACGGTTGAATTGTTGTGGAACGTCCAGCTGAAGGTGTCGGAATCGGTGCCGGCCAGCGTCCAGGGGTCGGAAGTGCTGCTTCGGTACGCCCACTGGTAGGAATAACTTCCTGTTCCATATTCCGGGTGGGCCGTCCAGGTGCCTTCCTCGCCGGAGTCGATATACGTTTGTCCGCTTATGGAAACTTTAAGGGCCGGAACTACAGCAATTGGATCGGGATCATCAGATGGATCATTTGACACATAACCGCCGATAACAGGTTCATCACCGGTAGCCAAAAGAATTCCAGCCACATGTGGCGCGGCAAACGATGTTCCACTTACAGTAGTTGTACCGTTATCGATGGCTGTGGTAAAAATATCAACACCCGGATTCGCATAATTAATTGGCGGATTGCCATAATTTGAAAAATGAATATGAAATTCATCGTTTTCGTCCATTGAAGAAATAGTCCAAACATTATTATTAACAACCCGTCCCGGTGAACGATTTTCTGCATGAATCCCTTGATTCCCAGCTGCTAATGTAAACATTAATCCTGCATCAGCTGCTGTAATTATAGCATCCTCTAAAATGCTTAATGAAATGTCAATATTAGGGTTTGTGTCATCATTTACCGGATAGGATAAACTTATATTTGCTACATCACCAGAGGAAAAACTACCGGCAACATAATCAACACCGCCTTTTAGATCACTTACGTAACACCGGCCGGATTGTTCACAAACTTTTACGGCTACCACAAAAGCATTTGCTGCTACTCCAACTACATCACTTGAATTATCTTTGGCTGCAATAACACCCGCGACACTTGTGCCATGTCCTCGTATATCTGTTGCTGTTTCATCCGCTACAAATGAGGCACTGTTGCCCGTATCTACATTCAGCTCCGGGTGATCCAGCTGTATACCAGTATCTAACACCCAAGCTCTTTTTCCCGTACCATCTAAAGGACCGTAAACGCGAGCAACTCCCCAAGGCACAGTAGAAGCACTTTTTTGTGTGGTCATTGTGGTGTATGTGGGTGTTAATTCCTGAGTTGCTTTGTATGAAAAATCATTTACTACATACTTAATACGTGAATCTTTACGTAATATTTCAGCCTGTTTTTCATTCAATTTTACCGCAAATCCTTTGGTGGCATATTTATACTGGTGAATCAGTGAGTCCTGTGAAATGCTATAATCGACAAAAATCGATTGGGTACGTTCCACAGTTTCCTGCGCGGCTTGTTCAGTTATTTTCCTGTCGGCCTGATCGTGAAAAACAACAATAAACCGGTTTTCAGAAACCCTGATGGAATCCTCAGATTCGGTATAGAACGATGGTTGTTGAAACGTTTGACTTTCAGTATTGGGGGGGGGTATTATCTATGCTGGTCGGTTGATCGCAAGAAACAAACAGAAATGTACTGCATAATAAAACGAGTACTACTTTGTGAGTAGAAGAAATTTTCATGATACTTGTATTTAGTTCTAAGTTTTACCAGTAGAGTGTTGCTTTTAAATCACCGGCTATACATAAATAGATGTTTTTAAACCCTAAATGTTACAAAATCCATGCTATGCGTATATTTTCTTTGCTATTAATTTTCATATTTTTTAGCTGTGGCACGGAGTCTGAAATAGATGATCCGGTTATTTTAGATGGCGGTTGGAATACAATAAATGTTGAAAAGAATGAAGTTAATGTAACTGGCTCTTCGGGTAATTTTTTATACTATGTTTCCGACAATAAATTATATCAGCTTACTTTCGACGGATTAAACCTTAGCCACAATGAACTGTTATTCAAGGCTGAAAATGCACGAATAGCGGATTTTGTTAATATGCAAAATGGTGATCTGCTTTTAGGGCTTAGATATGAAGATTCTAAATCTGATGAACCAAAGCTTTTTATAAGCGTTAACAGAGGTGAAACTTGGGTTGCGATAGATGAAAATGCACCTGAGGAAGCAGAGCACTTTGTATTGAAGTACCTTGCAACAGTATCTGTGACAGGTGCTAATGACAGACTTATTGCACATGCTAGTAGTAGGATATTGGAATCAAAAGATGAGGGAGCCAGTTGGAATAAAATGTATTTAGATTATGGCTTTTCCTTATTTCTTTATTCGGATGAAAAACATTCTGACCATATATGGACTGGTGGAGATACGCCACTTATGTCGCCACATTTAGCCAAAACAACCGATGGCGGGAAAAGTTGGAAAGAGTTGGGTGATAACATTGATTTCGGATCGGATGCATTTGTGAGAAATGTAATTCTTCATCGTCAAAATTCCGATTGGATATTAGCAGGCTTAGGAGGTCCTGTTGGCTCATCAAATGTAATACGCAAAACAACCGATGGCGGGGAAAATTGGGAAACAGTATTAAAAAATACGGGAGTCCACACCTTTACCCGCAGCAAGCAGAACCCAGAGTTGATTTATGCAAGCGGCCGCGATGCCACCGGTAAACTCTTTTTCGCGTATACAAGTGATTTTGGCGACACGTGGGAGAAACAAATCTTCGAAGAAGGCCCCGAGCGAGTGACCACCAACGACATGGACGTGATGATGATTGATGGAAAAGAGGTAATTTTTTTCGGTACAGATAAGGGGTTGTTTACTTTTGTAATTGATGAATGATGACGTATAAAACTGCTTGAATAACTTTCTATAAACAAAAAAAGGCCGCAAATACTTTTTACGGCCTTTTCTTTTCAAAAGTGATTTTATGTTTACTTCTCTTCAGAAATCACAATCTTTTCGATTTTGTCACCCTGACGGATGTCATCAATAACGTCCAGTCCGTCAACCACTTTCCCGAAGCAGGTGTGGTTTCCATCGAGGTGTGATGTGTTGTTTCTGCTATGGCAGATAAAAAATTGCGATCCGCCGGTGTTTCGTCCCGCATGCGCCATCGATAACACACCGCGGTCGTGGTACTGATTGTCGCCATCTAATTCGCAATCTATTTGGTAACCCGGTCCGCCGGTTCCATCGCCTTTAGGGCATCCTGCCTGCACCACAAAATCGGGCAGTACGCGGTGGAATGTAAGACCATCATAAAAACCATCTTTGGAGAGCTTGATGAAATTTTCGACCGTATTCGGTGCGTCTTCATCATAAAATTGAACGGTCATTTCACCTTTTTCAGTACTGATTGTTGCTTTACTCATAGTTGTATAAAGTTAGGTTGAGTTTTAAAATTGATTACCTGAGTTCGATTGTTAAATTTTGAATGTAAAAGTCCCCCTTATCAAAGGGGGATTAGGGGGATGTTTATCAGAACGTGGAAAAGCAGATGGACACCCCTCTAAATCTCCCCTTTTTAGGGGAGATTTACTTCATATCCTTAACAGCTCCCAATGATTCATCCACTGCGGCAATGGTTTTATCGAGCATCGAATACGTAAGGGAAGTGGACAAAAACCAGCTTTCAAAAGGAGATGGCGGAAGGTAAATTCCCCGCTTGAGCATTTGATGGTAGAACTTGCTAAAGAATGCTTTATCAGTGGTATCGGCAGATTTAAAATCGGTTACGGCCTCTTTTGTGAAGAAAATACTGATCATCGACCCTACCTGGTTTATGGTGAAATCTACATCATGCTTGATGAGGGCTTCTCGTAATCCCTTTTTTAAATAATCGGTTTTCTCTTCAAGCTCTACATAGAATTCAGGGTGCTTATCCAATGTGGATAAAAGAGCTCGACCGGCGCTCATCGCCAGCGGATTACCGGAAAGTGTTCCGGCCTGATAAACGGGGCCATCAGGCGAAACCATATCCATAATTTCTTTTTTGCCGCCATAAGCACCTACGGG
>PWFZ01000186.1 GCA_003555185.1 Balneolaceae bacterium
CCTGAAGACGGCTTCGAAGAACCTGAACCCCCATACACGGAAGGGCGAAAAGCAAAAGTTTCATCCAAATATACTCTGTCGGACCACTTGTGGAAATATCTTCAAGATTATGCTGCAAAACATCGTGCAAAAGGGAATGGATTCGGTTTTGGGCTTGTCGGGCCTGATGATACGGCAAGAACCCTGTCTGCAAGATATTATAAGGACGGGTCAGAAATTCTGGTCAAGCAGAACGGTAAAAACCCTCGAAGGCTAACACCTAGAGAATGCGCTAGGCTCATGGGATTTGACAGGCCAGAAAAACCTTTCATGATACCTGTTTCAGACACGCAGGCATATAAGCAGTTCGGAAATGCCGTGGTTTCAAAAGTTGTCGAGGAAATTGCAAAAGAGATGTTGCCTTGCATTTTGGAACAAAAAGACAAGCAGATTCAGTTGCCGATTACATACACCCCTCAATATAATAGCCTTCATGTAGCATAGTATATGACTGATATTGTCACGCCTGAAGCAAGAAGCCGGATTATGTCCGGAATTCGTGGGAAAGATACAAAGCCTGAGCTTGTCATAAGAAAAGGTCTTCATTCCATGGGCTTCAGGTACAAATTGCACGTTATCAACTTGCCCGGCAAACCCGACCTTGTTCTTCCCAGATATAGTGCAATTATTTTTGTAAATGGATGCTTTTGGCATGGTCATGACTGCCATCTGTTTAAGTGGCCATCCACAAGAATTGATTTCTGGCATAAAAAAATCACTCGGAATCAACAGAAAGATACGGAAAACCTAAGTGCCTTGCTTGATACAAGTTGGCGTGTACTTGTCATTTGGGAATGCGCTTTGAAGGGAAAAATGCGCCGTCCAGTGGAAAGTGTTCTTGAAGAGACAGTTGTCTGGATAAAATCCGAAAGTAAACATTTGGAGATAAAAGGAGGAGGTGGTTTGGAATGATTTCTGGCTATCTTTCAAATCACTTTACAGGGATTGCAAGCAAAAGGCTGAGTGCCGTCGAGATTGACCCGACCACCTCGAACCAGCATGAATTCGACGGAGTTACGATACTAAAAAGAATCTTTGGAACCGAAAAACAGAGATTCAAAGCTGTTTTCATTTGCCTCCAGGACGATGAAGACTGCTTCGCCACTGCCGACGGCTTTGTTACATGGTATGACGCAAGGAAAAGGGATCCACAACGCTCTGAGTTCAGACTGTATTACCCGAACAACGATGTTATGGAACTTGCAAAAAAGGATGATTTGCTAATTATTGGAAAGCGCCCTGACGATACTCTAATGGTTCTTGTTGCCCAAGCTGGAAGTACCTATGAAAGACAACTTATCTGGCTTTTCGGAATCGAAGATGAATTGATTAAGTTTGATGTAAAACAGATTGAAAACAAAAATGACATAGAGCTTAATCTCGCAGCAAAATTCATACTTGAGGAGCTTGGTATTGAGTATAGTATGTATGATGAGCGTTGGCTTGGGCAAATAATAGATAGATTTGGTGAAAACTTTCCAGGCACCTCTGTTTTTTCAGCTTTCGCAAGGTCAACCCTCAAGGGAGTCTCTGTTTGGGATGATCCTGATTCTGCTGTGATGGCATGGCTGGATCACGAAGAAATGCTGTTTCGCACCCTTGAAAAGCATATTGTTGAAAAGGATCTTCAAAAGGGATGGAAAAGTGTGGATGAATTTATATCATATTCACTCGGCATCCAAAATCGCAGAAAATCAAGGGCAGGTTGGGCTCTGGAGCATCATTTAAATCAGGTTTTCAGGGATTACGGCTTAGCGTATGACACCGGGAAGGAAACTGAAAACAGATCAAAACCTGATTTTCTTTTTCCAGGAGTCGGTTGTTACCATAATCCGAATTTCCCATCAGATCTGTTGTCAATGCTTGGCGTAAAAACGAGCTGTAAAGACCGGTGGCGGCAGGTGCTTGCAGAAGCGATAAGGATTGATACCAAGAACCTTTTTACCATACAACCCGGAATAAGCGAAAACCAGACCGATGAAATGAAGGCCAACAAATTGCAACTTCTTATACCAAAGCAGATAAGGGACACATATACCCGGAGGCAGCAGGAGTGGCTGATGAGCCTCCTTGATTTTGTTGAACTGGTAAAAAGCCGAGAAAAAGAGGCGAATAAAAAAGGGCTTATTTAATCTGTATAAATTTTTGGCACTTAGGCCATTGCAGAAAAACTGACCTTCTGTTATATCGAATGGAAAATCTTCATTCTCCGATAACTTCCTGCAGCCAGTCAGGGGAAATTTTCCCGTTTTTTAGTATTTGTCTTTCTTTCAGGATATTGACCAAGTCAACTCCCGATATTAAATGTACCGGGTATCTGTCGTCCAGCACTTCTCTCTGGGCGTTTTCAGTAAAGAAGCTTGTTGTTACAAAAATTCCATATTCGCCTCGAGTTAACCTTGCGACGAGCCGGGATACTGCCTTTGGATCAACAGCTGTGTTTCGGCTATACCTTTTAACTTCACCCCTGAAGTCGATTTCGTATCCAAGTGGACGAGGCATTTTAAACCTGCCGAAAAAGTCAAAACCGCCATCTCCAATTGGCTTTGTTTTGTGAATATGATGAACTAGTTCATCCAGCTGTTCAAACAGTGCAACTATAACCTTTTCAAACTGGCCAGGGGACAAGGAGACCAGCTGGCTTAAAACGATATCTTCCTTGCTGTCTTTCTCGGGCAGCTGTACATCCTTCGATCTGATCTTTTTTTGCCAAATGTCAATCGGCTTTATTTTACCTTTTTTATAGCTTTTCCACGCAGCAGGGCAGTCCGGATGATTGTCCAGTTCTGTCGGTTCCTCACTTCTTATGCGGTTGTGAATCCATTTTATACTGACTTCTCCGCAGTCAAGTATGGTCAAGTCTGCTCTGTAGTTCTGTATTGGGAAGCCATGGTCATCAAACCATGAGATTTCAAGCTTTCTCAAGGCACAAAGGCCATTGAATTTCACAATTCCGCTTTCAGGCTTTGAAAAATGCAGTATTGGTGTTGCTGCTTCACGTCCCCCCGCAAGAAGGTAGTCATAGATTTTTCTGAAGACTGCGTTGCCTTTAAAATCATCGAGCTTTTTGTTTACATGTTTTTTAGCATCTCCCCAGTAAAGAATTTGTGCGTTCGTAAGGTCGATTAAATCATCCCAAGGGTTTGAGGGGGCCAAAGGTTTTTTCATGTGTTACAAGAATCATAGCTGCAGGCAATCCCATTTCGGACATTTTTGTGGTAAATCTAAGAGTCCTGATCCCGGGCACATTTTGTATCCCGCTTCCCTCGATGTTTATCCAGCTCAAAAACTGGTCATCAGGATGGTTTTTACGGCCCTTGTCAATATATTCATTCCCCAGTCGATATTTCATCATGGTTTTCTGAAACCCAATAAATTGTTGATATGGCATTAATCAACTTCGAGTTGAGTTGTGCGATTGCGCTGGCCAACCTTATGTATTCCCTGAAATTCAAAGAAATTCAACTTGTCGGAAGTCTTATTTTTAGCAGGATAAACAGATCTTCGTATAAAACCTCTTGCGCCAGCATTTCGGTAATATCTCCCAGCCGGTTCGGGTCATAAGAATCGGCTTTCTCACGTCTTTTTAAACCATTCTCTGTTGGCTTTCGGCCTTGGCTGCCTCGTGGCACACTGGTTTGTAGCAATACCTCTGGCGCTGAATGTTGCGGTAATCAGGCAAGAATAGTTGCTTGCAGTTCCTGCATTTACAACTTTTTCCGCTTCATCGGCCGCCACTTCCCAGCCAACTATTTTATCAAAGAAAAAGAAAGGACTGGCAACTGTCTTTTCACGATCTCAGATTAACGCCATTTTAAAACGTCGCCAAGTTTTAATTTTGTTCCAAATCGTCATTCCATCCCCGAATTTTGGCATCTTTCCAAATTTTGCTACAAGCCTTGCTTAACACTCCACTTGGTTCTTTGTTTCTCTGCAAACATCTTCCCATGTTAAAACTCTGACTACGAGCTTTGGGAGTAAGAAAATCCCGCTGTTTGAGCCATTTTGCAAGAGCATACCAAGACTGATTTCCTTTTGATTTACAAAACTCTATAGCCATAGATTCTGATGGTATAGCCGAATCAAATGAATCTTGCCTTTCGCCGGTCAAGTATTCACTTTCAATTTTTTCAGGGATATAAAAAGTGGTGTTTTTTAGCTTGTCCCAACACATCTCTTTTTTACAATACTCGGTAACGTTCAGATCTGTATTTCTTATATGATCATTAACAACTAACGTAATTTGTTCAAGAATTTCAATTAAAGATTCGGCCACGATCTGACGTTGCCATATCTTTTCCAAATCAATTTTTGATTCTGTGAGAAAAAATAGCCATGAGATAGAATATGCGACGATGTTGTGATGATATCCTTTGTATTTCTGACGTCTAACAATTCTTTCCGCTTCATTCCATAAAATCAGAAGTGCTACTGTTTTTCTGAAAAAGGAAGTCCAGTCTTCTTCTTTCTGCTCCCTTAACCAATCGTTGAAGCGGGCAAAATTTTTCTGCGCTCCAAGACTGACTATATGCGGAAGCCGCAGGTATGAGTTCCAGACCTTGCCAAATTTTATCTTGTCGAATTTCTGTCTTTTTGGTCTAAGGGCGTCATATTCTCTTTTTTTTGCCTGAGTAGCTGCTGTCAAGTTTCTATGTTCTTCGTAACTGCCTCTAGCCCTCTCGTAAAACCAGTATGTTTGATGGGAACCTCCGGTAGGATCAGGAGCAAGGATGCTATTGGATATGGCCTGGATTTCAGGATGCGGTGATTCGTTTGCTTTAAGGTCAGCTAGTTGAACCTTGTTCTGTGTGTTCGAATACTCACTGATTTTAGGTACAACAGAACTAACATCCTTTTCGTCATTGAGAACCATCATCTTC
>PWFZ01000189.1 GCA_003555185.1 Balneolaceae bacterium
ATCAGGGAAAATTGGTCACAGTTAATTAGAGAAACCCGTCAGCGCGAAGATCGCGATCGCGGGCTGCTTGATTTCAGCCTTGCCATTCCGGGTGGCGAGGAGTCCGCTTTTACCTCCATTTTTGGTAAGCCCGAAGTAAATCTTAGGGTTAACGGTGTGGCGAACATGAATGTGGGTGCATCTATTCAAAAATCGCCCGATGACATCAATTTACCCGAAGATCAGCGGACACGTATAGATCCAACCTTTGAACAAAATTTGCAGCTGAATATTCAGGGTACGATTGGGGATAAACTCACCATCCAAACCGATTGGGATACCGAACGGACGTTTGACTATCAAAACCGGCTGAGCATTGTTTATGAGGGATATGAAGATGAAATAATTAAAAGCATCGAAATGGGGAATGTTTCGATGAACACCGGAAACTCACTTATTCGGGGTAGTGGAGCCCTGTTTGGGATTAAATCTGTCGCTGAATTTGGCCCTTTACGGTTAACCTCCATTGTTTCGCAACAGGATGGAGAAAGTAATGTTGAAACGATCAGCGGTGGATCACAGGAGCAAAATATTCAGATACGGCCGGCAGATTATGAAGATGATCGTCACTTCTTTCTGGATTTTTATACCCGACAAGAGTTTGAAAATAGTCTTTCCAATCCCCAGCAGCTGAATCAGACACTGAGAATTGCAGATGTAGAAGTATGGATTTTGCGGGAAACTGTTCAGTCGGATGAGAGATCACGGCGTGCAATTGCACTGGCTGATTTAGGAACCGTAGAGATGGCTGACGGATCATTTGCGCCACCATCAAATAGTGAAGATCCATTTTCTGATGAAATACTAGATCAGTTCAGGGATACTCAGGACGGCGTTTCAGCGAGTGATTTAGGAGTGGAGGATCCCCGTAACTTTGAGGAGGGATTTTTCACACCGTTGGTAGAGGGAGATGACTACACCATTAACAAAGTTTCAGGGTTTATTTCACTGAGGCGGTCGCTGGGCTCCAGAGAAGTGCTGGCCGTTGCCTATAATTATCGCGACGCATTAGGGGGGATTTCAACGGTAGGAGAAATCAACCAGGGGGGGGGTGACCGTATTTATCTGAAAATGCTCCGCCCAAGAAATGTATCAACCGATCATAGGTTATTTCCGATTACAATGAGAAATATATATTCTCTTGGAATCACAAATATCAGCCGGGAGAATCTGGATATTGAGCTGGAATATACCGAGGATAACATCTCACGAAACCGGCTTCCCGGCAGAGAGCCAACCTTGCTTCAGGATTTAGGTTTGGATCGGGTAGATTCGCAGGGAGCCTTAAACCCTGACAACCAGATAGATTTTGGTACGGGTACGCTTGATGCGCAGGAAGGGAGAATTATTTTCCCCTATCTGGAACCTTTTGGAGATCGAATTGCTGAATTGCTCGAAGATTCTCCTGTGGGAGATGATGAAGCATCACGTTTGGTATACACCGAATTGTATACAGAGAGAAAAAGAAACGCATCGCAAAGTTCAAAAAACAGATTTTACCAATTCAGCGGTGTATCAAAGGGGGGAGTTCAGGAAAACTATACATTGGGAATTGCCCTTGTTGAAGGTTCGGTAAGGGTTCGGGCAAATGGGGTGGAGCTGCAGGAAGATGTGGATTATCAGGTTGATTATTCATTTGGAAGCATCACAATTTTAAATGACAGGTATACCGCACCCGGACAGGATATTACCATCGAATACGAGAATCAGGCGTTTACCTCCATCGAGCAAAAAACATTTACGGGAATTAGGGCCGAATATGAGGTGAACAGGGATATCGTTTTTGGAGGCACCTATTTTCGCTTTAATGAACGACCGCTGGATGATAAAATCCGAATTGGGGATGAACCCATCAGCAATACCGTTTTTGGATTTGATGCCAATGCACGATTTGATACACCTTTTGTTACACGTGCACTGGATGCTTTTCCACTTCTGCAAACACGAGAGTCTTCGGAATTAAGAGTAAGTGGAGAGTTTGCTCAGCTCAGGCCCGGAGTTGCCGAAACCAGAGCTGTGAGAAGAGCGATTCGAAATGATGAACTTTTTCCCGATGAGGAGGAAGGGTTATCATTTATTGATGATTTTGAGGGATCGAGCATCAAACTGAGTCTTTTAAATGTAAATCGATGGCATATTGCCGCTGCACCTGCCGCTATTCCGGGATACGGCCCTGATGAGCAAATATTTGAGGAGGATGATTTTCCAGGTCAGCCCGCATCAAACCAGCAAGCTCGCCGCGACCGGTCGGATATGAGAGGTAAGTTCTCATTCTATTCAATCCCGCGGAATATATCGTCTATTCTGGATGATGTGGTTTTTACACCGGAATCTGAACCGGTTCGTGTAACGGATGTGTTTCCGGGAAGGGAAACACAAAACCCTCAGGATGAGATTATTAATACACTTGATGTGCATTATGATCCGCAAAAGCGTGGTCAGTATAACTACAATATGAATATGAGGGATCTGCTTGAGCAGACACCGGAAAGAACCTGGGGAGGAATGACCACGGTAATCCCATCGGGACAGGAGGATTTTTCGGAGAATAATATCGAGTATATAGAGTTTTGGGTTCAGCCAATTTTACCCGGAGGCAGATTGCCAAGTGATGCAACACTGGAGGATTATGACGGTCAAATTTATATAGATATTGGGTTGGTTTCGGAAGATGTAATTCCAAACTCAAGAATTAATACCGAGGATGGACTCGGCCTGAACCCCGAAAATTTAGTTCTTGATAATCTGGACAACCCACGTTCCGCTATTCCTGCAAACCAGGTGCCACCGGAGGGACAATTTTCGAGTCAAAACAGGGATATTGAGGATGTTGGGCTTGATGGATTACCAACAACGGGAGGTGTAAATGGACTAAATGAGCGTACCGTTTTTGCTGAATTTATCGACGAAATGCGCGATCAATATGGTGAGGATAGTGATGAATTCCGCAAAATATTTGATGATCCATCCAATGATAATTATAGATTTTATGGTGAATCCCGGCTTCAGGAGCGACTGTTACACGAGCGATTTCATCGGCTGTTGGGCTTCCCCGAAGGAAACACTCCCCTTGACCAGGAAGATACCCGGGCAATTACAAACCGGCCTGATACTGAAGGTCTGGTAAACCCTTCAACCGTAAATCTGACAAACGCTTATTTCCAGTATCAGGTTGATTTCAATCCTGCGGATGAATCCAATTTAGAAATCGGGACTCCGGGAACCTACATTGTGGACCGTGTGCCGGCTAGTCGTCAGCAAGATCGATGGTATCAGGTACGGATACCTTTGGAAGAGTTTGAACGACGCTTTGGAGATATCAATGATTTTCAAAACATCACGTATATGCGGATGTGGATGTCGGGGTACAAACAACCGTTTACCATGCGGTTTGCAAGTATGGACTTCGTGGGAAGCCAGTGGAGAGAAGACGAATCCATTAATGACGAGAGTGACCCGAATGCAGATTTAAAAGTAAGCACGATTAATATTGAAGAGAATTCGAACAGAAGACCCACTCCGTATCGTCAGCCTGCCGGAGGTATTCGGGCTCAAAACCGTGGATCTCAACTCCAGTCTTTACAGAATGAGCAATCGATAGTACTGGAAGTTGAGAATTTAGGAGGACAATCTTTACAACTCGTGAAGCGGGTTTATCCCGGCGGATTGAATTTGCTGGATTATTCCAATATGCGAATGTTTGTGCACGGAGAGGGGTACGAAAACCGGGACGAAATTGAGTTGGTGATGCGATTCGGTAACGATCTTGAGAACAACTATTACGAATACCGGCAACCGATTACTCCATCTGATTTAAACTATCCGTATCAGCCTTTTGACCCTAGTAATAACGCGCAGTTAAGAGAAGAGGGCGAACAGGTTTGGCTGTATGATGAAAACAGCATGAATATTGTACTATCGGCTTTTAATCAGCTAAAACAGCTGCGTGACCAGAACCTTGGACAGGATTTAAATACGCTTTACGAGCGATCTGATATTCTTGAGGATGCTGCACCCGGCGCAGTGGTTGGTATTCGCGGGAACCCTTCCCTGGGAAGGGTATCTGAAATTGGTATGGGTATTCGAAATCCCTACGACCCTGAAAATCCCGGAGGTCCGGGAAAACCACTGCTGGATGCTGAAATCTGGCTCAATGAACTACGTGTTTCAGGTTATGATAATGAGACGGGCTGGGCTGCAAATGGAAAAGTAAATCTTAAGCTTGCCGATTTTGGAACAGTTGATGGAAATGTAACCCGACAAACGCAGGGTTTTGGGGCGCTTAATTCACGATTGGGTCAGCGCAGGGTAGATAATCAAATGGCGTACGATATTAGCGGAACATTTAATCTGCATCGTTTTATTCCCGAGCGATATGGGTGGAATATTCCCTTAAGTTTATCAACAAGAAGAACATCATCTATTCCGAAATTTTTGCCCAATCAGGGTGATATCAGACTCGACGATTTTGAAAGTGCAGTACGAGCAAACGATAACCTGGGTGAACAGCAGCAGGAAAGAATTATACAGGATCAGAGGCGGGATGTTGAGACTTATTTGGAAAGCTATGCTATAAATCTGTCTAATGTATCAAAGAGTAATTCCGAAAACAGGCTGGCAAGATATACTCTCGACAATACCACATTTAATTACAATTATAATACAGGACTCGGACGAAACCCCGAACAGCTATTTCAGGATAACTGGAACTTCAATTCATCGCTTCGCTATAGTCATTCGTTTCGAAATGTAGGATTTGTGAGACCACTTAGCTTTATAGATAATGTTCCACTTTTCGGTCTGTTATCCGGTCTTCGGTTGGGGTACATGCCGAACAATTTCACAACCTCGGTGAGC
>PWFZ01000287.1 GCA_003555185.1 Balneolaceae bacterium
ATAAAAAGGGGCACAAGTGAATACTTGCACCATCTATGGTAATTATCTGCGAAACTCTGCGTAAAACTCCGCGGGGCTTTGCGAGAAAATCCCTGCCAAGAATATGTTAGAAGAGTTGAGTTCACAATTATAAAAAGGGGCACAAGTGAATACTTGCGCCATCCATGAAGTCCCTAATTATGAAAAAGGGGCACAAGTGGATACTTGCGCCATCCATGAAGTTCATAATTATAAAAAAGAGCACAAGTGGATACTTGCGCCATCCATGGTAATTATCTGCGAAACTCTGCGTAAAACTCCGCGGGGCTCTGCGAGAAAATCCCTGCAGGGAATAAATTAGAAGAGCTGAGTTCACAATTATGTAAAAGGGGCACAAGTGAATACTTGCGCCATCTATAGAGTTCACAATTATGAAAAGGTCACAAGTGGATACTTGCGCCATTCATGGAGGAGGGGCAGCGACGCCGCAGTACGAAACCTTAATTCATAAAGTCATCATCTTCAAAACCTCCCATACCGCCGAGCATGCTGCCAAGCATATCATTATAGGTTCTTACCTCATCCAGATCTTCTTTGCCAAGCATCGATTGCTGATGCAGCGCCTCAACAACAAAGTCCATCGAAGGATAATGATTACCTTTATCATTCGAGCTGTGCTTTTTCGCGAACGCCGATAATCCACCTACTTCGTCCAAAGCCTTTTGGTACTCTTTATCACTTACCAGATCTGGAAGCTCCAGGCTGTTACCTGCCGAGAACCAAGACAGGATATCCTGATATTCATCTGTACTCTCTTCTGTTTTTTTCTGTCGCGGATCAGGATACGTTGATTTGAAAACCGAAGTAACTGCCTTACCAATCATGTGCTTGGCTACGTTTACGGCTCCTTCCTGTTCACCTTCGTACACAAGCTCCAGTTTACCGGTAAGCGCCGGCACCACAGAATAGAGATCGGTAATCCGCAGAGATGTTTTTGATTCCCCATTATATATGGCTCTTCGCTCAGCTGCCGAAATCATCTGCTCCATAGCAGTGATTGTCATACGAGTAGAGACTCCACTTTTTTGATCGATAAACTCACTTTCACGAGCTTTAAATGCCACTTCTTCTAAGATTTTCCGATAAACATCCGGTATAAAGACTGCGACATCTGATTCCCTTTCAACCCACGCCTCCTGACCGGTAATTTCTATAGCCGTATCAATAGATCGCGGATAGTGGGTAATAATTTGTGAATCAATCCGGTCTTTCAACGGTGTGATGATATTTCCACGATTGGTATAATCCTCCGGATTGGCAGAAAATGCCATCGACACATCGAGCGGAATCCGAACTTTAAATCCCCGAATCTGAATATCTCTTTCCTGCATAATATTCAGCAGTGCTACCTGAATTCGGGGCTGAAGGTCAGGCAGTTCATTGATCACAAAAAGCCCTCGATTAGCCCTCGGTATTAACCCAAAATTAATCACTTCCTCATCAGCCAGCGTTAGTCGTTTTGATGCTGCCTTAATAGGATCTAAATCTCCGATTAAATCCGCCACTGTGGTATCCGGTGTGGCAAGTTTTTCACCATAGCGCTGATCCCGATTCAGCCAGCTGATGGGTGTTTCATCTCCTTTCTCTTCAATTAGCTTTTTGGCAAATTTCGATATCGGATTCAGAGGGTCATCATTAATCTCCGATCCTTCTACAATCGGAATTTCTTTATCCAGAAACTGAACCATCATTCGCAGTATTCGTGTTTTACCCTGCCCTCTTAATCCCAATAAAATCAGATCGTGTTTTGCTAAGATTGCATTTTGTATCTGCGGAATTACGGACTTATCATAACCCAAAATCCCGGGAAAAAGAGCGTCTCCGCTCTTCATCTTCCTAATCATGTTTTTGCGCATCTCTTCCTTCACAGACATGGATTTCCATCCGCTCTCTTTTAGTTTACCCAGTGTATTGATTTTAATAGCCATAAATCTGTTTTCTGATGATTGAATGCGTACGTCTGTTTTTTCTGAATAATAGATCAGATAGTTGGACTATAACTTAAAATGAGTCAACTTCATTTCGATGAGCTGACTAATTTTCGATTGCCTCTGTTATAGCTCTTGCTTTGATGATTGTCTCTTCCCATTCCTCTTCAGGAACAGAATCACTCGTAATGGCCCCTCCTACCGGGTACACCAATGAATCGCCCTCGATCACCGCAGTTCGAATAACCACGTTAAAATCAAAATCATCGTTTGGTGTAAAATAACCTATTGCTCCGGAGTAAATTCCGCGCCTGTACTCTTCATGATGTTCAATTTCCTGCATTACCCGAAGCTTCGGAGCTCCCGTCATGGACCCCATTGGGAAACAGGATTTTAACACATCAACGGAATCCACTCCCACCTTCAGCTCTCCTTCCACTCTTGAAATTAACTGATGTACGGTCTCAAACGTCTGAATATCGTACAGCTTTGTAACATCTACCGATCCGGTTTTGGCAACCCTCGAAAAATCATGACGAACGAGGTCAACAATCATTAAATTTTCCGCCTGATTTTTTTCGTTCATCAACTCTTCCCTGAATTTTTCATCTGTCTCCAAATCTGTTGAACGGGCACTGGTTCCTTTTATCGGTTCTGACATAATTCGCGACCCTGTTTTTTTTAGAAACCGCTCCGGGGAACTACAACATACAGAGCTCTCGCTTAATGATAAAAATGCACCAAAAGGCACCGGATTAATCGCTCTCATTTTTCTGTACAGTTCATATTCATCTCCTTTAAATCCACCTGTCATAGCATAGGAAAAATTCATTTCGTAAAAATCGCCCTCTTTTATCTGATCCTGAATACGCTGAACACTTGCAATATATTCATCGCGGGTTATAAGCGGTCTTAAGCTCTGTACCTGACATTCCGCATGCGATTCCATCTCTTTATACGAATAATTCGGTCCAATAATTTTTTCAACCTCACCATTTGAGATCCTCAACAAAACGGAAGGTTCCATTACGAACAGGTCGGCCTGTTTGGATAGTGATTTATTTTCAGATTTTAAATTTTCTACCGAATTTTTTAAATCATATCCCAGAAAGCCAAAAAGCCAGCTATCCTGTTTACTTCTAAACTCCCGGAGCGCATCCCAAGGATTTGCAACGAACTCTATTTTGTCCTCTCCATCAATAACCGTAATATTTAAGTTAGTACCTTTTATGGATCTTTTAGGGAAAGCAGCAATAAGCGTTTGTGTCGATGAGGGATGGCTGGTTTGTTGAGATTCCAGAATGATAATTTCCTTGGCGGAATATTTTTCTGACTCCTGTTTTAGCTGATTAAAAAGAGAATCTATTAAAAGCCGGTTTTGATAAGACATCATAAAATATACATAAATCGTAGTCGCAGATTTCAAAGATTGAACTTATGGGTTCGCTGAGAAACTTGCACAAAATTTACTTTCATGAACTGCTACAAACATCTTATTCGGCCACTGCTTTTTAAAATGGAGGCCGATAAAGCTCACGATCTCACGGTTAAGGCAATATCAAACCTTATAAAACTGCCGTGGGCTGCTGATATAACCGGGGCACTTTATCGATCTGATCACTCCCAGCTTCACCAAAAAATATGGGGGCTTAATTTTGATAACCCTGTTGGTTTAGCCGCCGGGTTCGATAAAAATGGAACCCTGCTACCCTTTATGGAAAAAATTGGTTTTGGGTTTATTGAAGTAGGAAGTATTACTGCAGATGCCAACTCAGGAAATCCGTTACCACGAAGTTTTCGTTTACCTGACGACAAGTCCCTGATCAATAGACTTGGGCTGAATAATGACGGAGCTAAAACCATCATAAAACGACTGAAAAAATCACCTATATCGATTCCAATGGGGGTAAATATTGCTAAAACCCATGACCCGAATATCATGGGTCAAAAAGCTTTGGATGATTATAAGTTCAGTTACGATTTAGCTCTTAAGGTTGCTGACTATATTACTCTGAATGTGTCATGCCCCAATACTACTGAGGGTAAAACATTTGAAGATGTTGAAGCGCTAAATCAACTACTGGGACATCTCGAAATCGGCAAAGATGCATCATCACCTCCGGTTCTTATAAAACTATCCGTAGATTTAACTCCTGTGCATCTGCATGAGATCCTCGATGTTTGTGAATCGTTTGCAGTAAATGGATATGTTGCGACCAATACCTCTTCGAAAAGAATCGGTTTAAAAACAGCCCCTGATACAGTAGAAAGAATTGGCGCCGGCGGATTGAGTGGTGCAGCAATAAAAGATCAGAGCACGAAAATAATTGAACAGATTTATCAACATACTAAAGGTGAGAAAACGATCATTGGTGTCGGAGGAATTTTTACCGCTGAAGATGCTTTAGACAAAATCAGGGCCGGAGCCGATCTCTTACAGATCTATACAGGAATGATTTATGAAGGTCCCGGAATAGTAAAGTCCATTAACGAAGGAATTGCTGAATATGTAAGAGAAAATGGATTCGATCATATTTATCAGCTGCGCAAGAAGTTCAAAGAGAAAGTTCCCGGCTAGCTAATCGTTAGTGCCTGAATTCGATTTTTAAAACTGACCTGACTGCATTCCCGGGGCTTTTCCGGGTTTCTGTCAGCGTCGGGGCACGTAGTAGAGGCTTCGGTGACCAGAGGGAGGAAGTTCGGAATTAAACCGAAGAACAGATGAACAGAGAAACCGACGAACCGAGAAAGTGTTGGATCAAATTTGATGTTTGTTAAATGATGACGGACCCACCTCCCCTCTTGAGAGGGGACTGAGGGGTGTGTTTATCGTGAGTGTTTTAGGGTTAAGCTATGGAAAGCTGGTTCAGTCTTTGAAGGGTATTCACTTATTAATAAATCCGAG
>PWFZ01000071.1 GCA_003555185.1 Balneolaceae bacterium
AATAGCAGTATTTAATCTAAAAGACTGTCAACCTAAATCAGGACGATGCAACGTTCCCGACCACAGGTTTTATAAAACATTTTGATCAATTTTATGTACAACTACTGAAAAATTCTTTTACGATATCAAACGAAACTGAGGATGGATTCTGTTGACTTGTCGTAATCTAAATCAAACAGTTATCACGAATGAACCCGGGTGAAAACATTGCTGAAAAGTGGTTTGCAGAAAAAGGGTGGAAACCATTCGGCTGGCAGAAAAACGTTTGGAGTGCATTTGAAGGTGGCAAAAAAGGAATTCTAAATGCGCCAACAGGTAGTGGCAAGACATACGCCCTTTTTATTCCAACTATTATCAAATGGATCAACGAGCACCCTGAACGTTATCAATCGCTGGAAAATAACGGACTGCAACTACTTTGGATCACTCCTCTGCGGGCACTGGCTAAAGACATCGAAAAAGCAATGCAGCAGGTGGTGGATGATCTTGATATTCCATGGTCGGTTCAACGGCGTACCGGTGACGTTTCTTCGTCAGTAAAACAGAAGCAAAAGCGTCAAATGCCGGAAGTACTCATCACCACACCGGAGAGTCTTCATATTTTGCTGGCTCAAAAAGGGTATCCAAAGCGATTTAAAAACCTACAGTCTGTAGTTGTTGATGAGTGGCATGAGCTGATCGGATCGAAACGGGGTACTCAGGTTGAGCTGGGCTTGTCGCGATTGAAAGGAATGAAACCGGATCTTCAGATTTGGGGAATTTCAGCGACGATTGGCAACCTGAATGAGGCGTTAGAGATTTTATTGGGTACGGAAGCGGAGTCAGCCAACTCAATAATCATCAAGTCAGATCAAGCCAAAAAAATCAATGTTCACTCTGTACTCCCGGATGATGTAGAGACTTTCCCCTGGCATGGTCACTTAGGTATTAATCTACTCCAAAAAGTTCTCCCTATTCTCGACAAGAGCGGCTCAACCATCATCTTCACCAACACCCGTTCGCAATCAGAAATATGGTTTCAGAAACTGCTAGAGGCGAAGCCGGATCTCGCAGGTACCATTGCCCTGCATCACGGTTCGCTGGACAGAAAAATTCGCGACTGGGTTGAAGATTCCCTCCACAGCGGATTGATCAAAACCGTGGTTTGTACGTCGAGCTTAGATTTGGGCGTTGATTTTGCCCCGGTGGATACGGTCATCCAAATCGGCAGTCCGAAGGGAGTTGCGCGTTTCCTGCAGCGGGCGGGGCGCAGCGGACATCAACCCAAAGCGGAAAGTACCATCTGGTTTGTTCCCACCCACGCTCTTGAACTGATTGAAGCCGCAGCGCTGAAGGATGCCGTGCACGACAAACACATGGAGGACCGTATCCCCGTCTTAAAACCTTTCGATGTCTTAATTCAGTATGTGGTAACGCTTGCCGTCTCGGAGGGCTTCAGGGCTGAAGAAATCTTCAATGAAGTTAAAACCACCTTTGCGTTCCAAACGTTGCAGCCAAATGAGTGGGAACAGATTTTAAATTTTGTCTGTACCGGCGGTAGTTCTCTTTCGCGGTATGATGAATTCTCGAAAGTAGAACCGGATGGCGAAGGGCTGCTTAAGGTGTTTGACCGGAAAATTGCCCGCCGCCACCGAATGAGCATCGGCACCATTGCAAGCGACAGCATGCTCCGTGTGAAATTTTTAAAAGGTGGAAATCTCGGACGTATTGAAGAGGGGTTTATTTCTCAGCTCAATGCAGGTGACACATTTTGGTTTGCCGGCAGAAACCTTGAGATGATCAAGATAAAAGATATGACCGTTTACGTTCGAAAATCGAAAGGAAAAAGCAGCAAAGTTCCCAGCTGGATGGGCGGACGAATGTCGCTATCCTCGAATATGTCGGAACGACTCCGAAAGAAACTGCACGAAGCCGTATCCGGAGAAACAGATAGTATCGAAATCAGAACTCTTAAACCGATTTTTGATATTCAGAAAGAACGGTCTCTGCTTCCTGATGAACATCAATTCCTGATAGAAAAATCATGGTCGAAAGAAGGCTGTCACTGTTTTTTCTATCCGTTTGAAGGGCGTTACGTCCACGAAGGAATGTCTGCGCTGATTGCCCACCGACTGTCCAAAGTTAAACCCATCACCTTTTCCATTGCGATGAATGATTATGGATTTGAGCTTTTGAGTGACCAGGATATACCTATTGAAGATGCACTGAATGACAACCTTTTTTCTGAAACGAATTTGGTGAAAGATATTATGGGAAGCCTGAATGACACTGAGCTGGCAAAAAGGCGATTTCGGGGAATCAGCCAAATTGCCGGACTGGTTTTTTCAGGATTTCCCGGAAGCAAGAAAGCGGGAAAGCATCTGCAAATGTCTTCGGGGTTATTTTTTGATGTGTTCATGGAATACGAACCCGGACATTTGCTCATTCAGCAGGCATTCGATGAAGTGCTAAATATTCAGCTTGATGAAGGCCGGTTGCGAAAATCACTGCAGAGAATTCAGGGTCAGGACGTAATCCTAAAAGATGTAGATCGGTTTTCACCGTTTGCCTTCCCAATTTTTGTAGATCGCCTGCGGGAGAAACTATCGTCTGAAAAATTAATTGACCGAGTTCGAAAAATGCAGAGACAGCTGGAGGCAAAATGAACAGTTATGAAGTGAACGTAGACAATCAGACCTGGCAGCTTCTGCCCGAAAAAGCGATCTACTGGAAAGAAAAGAAGACGCTTATTTTATCTGATGTACATCTGGGTAAATCCGGACATTTTAGAAAATCAGGCATCCCTGCCCCACCTGACCTGAACGAAGAAAATCAAACCCGGATGAAACTGCTTATTGAAAATCACAAACCTGAGCGGCTTCTCATTTTGGGAGATCTGTTTCACAGCTGTGCAAACCGTGAGTGGTTTCGGTTTGAGGAGTGGAGAAGTCAGTTCTCCGATCTCCACATTCATCTCATCAAAGGGAACCATGACTCGCTGCACGACTCTTTTTATGCCCAGGCAGATTTGAAAGTCACAGAATGGCTACGTGAAGATGGCTTCTGCTTTGTTCATCACCCAACAGCGGAATACCAAACTGATGAGATTTTAGTGGGCGGACACGTTCACCCGGGAATAAAACTTTCCGGAAAAGGACGACAAGCTCTTCGGTTGCCCTGCTTCTTTTTTAGCGACGCCACCATTATTCTTCCCGCTTTCGGAACCTTTACGGGTCTTCATCTGATTGATATAGATGATGCATCCGGCATTTATGCTATTGTTGATAATAGCGTTATTGCCATCAAACCCTAGTCTGGCCTGTCATGAAAAAAACATTACTGCTTTTCTTACTTCTCCAAGTGATGTTTGTTGGATGGATTCATGCACAACCAACGAGCGATGAACTGCGTCAGATTAATAAAGATCGGATTGCCATGAATAGTCAGGGAATGCTCATTCTTGGAGGATGGGCGGTGAGTAACCTGATTGTAGGAGGAATTGGCATGACACAAACCGAAGGAAATACAAAATATTTCCATCAGATGAATGCTGCCTGGAATACGGTTAATCTTGGCATAGCCGGTTTCGGATATGCCGGGCTTCGGGGTCAGTCCGCCTCTATCGGACTGGCAGAAACAATTCGTGAATTTCAATCTTTCGAAAATATTTTGCTCTTTAATGCGGGGCTTGATGTGGGCTATATGGCACTCGGCGGTTATCTATGGGAACGAGGACTCAGGAAAGACAGTGACCGGTTGGTGGGATACGGCCAGTCAATTATCCTGCAGGGAGGATTTCTCTTTACGTTTGATTTGATCCTCTACTTCTTGAGCCGATCCGAAAGCAGCGCGTTAATCGATACACTGAACAATATTCAACTTCGCGGATCTGAAATCGGGTTCAACCTAACGTTTTAATCTGATGATTTTCGCTTGTAGCAGTGATGTAACCGGTTTGTCAGGCGCGATTTTTTTGTGCGTAGATTGGCATTTGTCAGGCCAAACTTCTTACTCACCTTCTTCATGGAATCATCAGGATGCGTAATCAGATAGTCCATCAATTTGCGGTTATCCTGAGTTAATTCTTTTAAGCATTCTCTCAGAATTTTCATTCTCTCCTCTTCAACCAGTGCTTCAATTTGTCTGGCCGGTTCTATCTGGTGGTACACTTCCTCAGGGTCTGAAACAAAACGATGCTGAGCCTTTTTAAAGCGCAGATACTCATTCCTTGCAGTGGTAATCATGTAGCTATAAATATATTTCTTCTCCTTAATCTTATCTCTTTTGATCTGGTCAAACACATCTATGAAAGCCTGTTGTGCACACTCTTTGGCTTCGATACGTCCTGCACTCATTACAATTCTGAGATAATCCACTAACCGGGGCATCACTTCCCGAAGCAATTCATTTGCTTTGGAATCATTCCCCTGTTGCAGAGCGTCTACCAATTCTGAAAAATCAATCTGAGCCACGTTACCCTGAAATTACTTAAAACTTTAAAGCTGTAGTTTTTCGATAAAAAATCACTACTATTGAAAATTATTACAAGGTACTAGCATACAAATCATTTTATTAAAATAACATCTATTTTTCGGTTATTTATTAGGATACAACTTAACCCGTAGATACTTACAAATATTTGACTTACACTTTTAATTGTAACATTCAAAAAGAATATTACTCTTATACTTAACCACGCATATATACACTAATTACTAATTAAAACTATAGATATTATCATGACTACATTTAAAGGCCTGTTCTCAAAACTTTCTATCATCATTTTCGCTGTTCTCTTTGCTGCCGGCTGTGCAACTGTTACAGACGCAAATATCGACGCCGAAATTCCTTCCGAGCCTACTGTTGAAACTACATCTATTGACG
>PWFZ01000249.1 GCA_003555185.1 Balneolaceae bacterium
CTAAACAGTGTGGGGGTTCGAGTCCCCCCTCTCGTACTTTTATTCCAGTCTTATTATTTATCCAATCAACAAAAGCAAAAGCAAGTGGACATATCTGTTCAAGATTTAACATCCGTAGATAAAGAGATAACCGTAAAAGCCAGCCGGGAAGATTTAGCCTCCAAGTTTGACAAGGCTTTCAAAAAATATCAAAAAGAGATACAGATGCCCGGTTTCAGACCCGGACGTGTACCCGTCGGTTTGATCAAAAAGAGATTTGGCAAAGAAATTGAGCTCGAAGAGATTAACACGTATGTACAGGAAGTGTACGAAAAGGATATCGTGCCTGAGCATGAGCCTGTTGGGGAAACTCAAATGACTGACATGAGCTGGGAAGATGATCAGCTTGAGGTGACGTTTAAAATCGGTGCAAAGCCTGAATTTGAGCTTGCCGATCTGGAGAAGATTTCCGTCGACAAAATGGTGCATGATGTAACTGATGAAGAAGTTGACGAAGAAGTTGAGCGTACGTTAGAGAGAGCGGGCAACTGGAAAGAAACAAAAGGTAAAATCACCGAAGAGTGCCAGGTGACTGTAGATGCACTTACTCTTGATGCGGATGGAAATCCGGTTGAAGGGGAAAAAGACGAAGATCAAAAATTAGATCTGCGACATGAAGGCGCTGCTGATTTCCGTGATAACCTCGTTGGTAAAAAAGCCGGTGATGTTGTGAAAATGGAAGTTGGCGAAGGTGATGAGAAAGATCATTTTGAAATTCACGTTAAAAGCGTGGAGAAAATGGATAAAGCCGAGCTAACCGATGAATTCGTGAAAGAGCAGAGCAACGGTGAAGCTAAAAATATAGATGAGTTCAAGAGCTTTATAAAAAGTCGTATGCAGGAGTATTACGACCAGTCAGCCGGAGACCTTTTTAAGCAGGACATTGTTACAGAATTAACGGATGCACACGATTTTGACATTCCGGAAGTTATGATATCACAGATTCAGCAATCTTTTGTAGAGTACGCAAAGCAACAGTCAGGCGGGGAGCTTCCTCCAAACTTTAATGAAGAGGAGTACAAGGCGAACATGACTGATCAAGCCTTAAGAGAAGGTAAGTGGGCATTTATTAGCGAAAAACTTCAGGAAAAGTTTGACGATATTGAAATCAAACCTGAAGATATAGAAGGATTTATTGGTACAGAAGCTGCAAAGCACGGTGTTCCGGTAGATCAAATGAAATCCTACTATGCCCAAAATCCAAATCAGCTGGAGAACTTGAGAACCAGCATTCGTGAAAATAAGGTTTTTGATAAGTTGGAGGATGTTGTTACAATTAATGAACTCTCAAAGGATGAATTTCGTAAGAAGAGAGAGAAGGAAGAAGAAAAAGAAGAGCCTAAAAAGAAATAAATCCAAACTAACTCATTAAAGAAAGTGAAACAGCCAATTCTTGAAATACCATCGATGAACGACGTTATGCAGGTTCAAAATAATTTGGTTCCAATGGTCGTTGAGACCACTAACAGAGGCGAACGAGCTTACGATATCTATTCGCGTCTGTTAAAAGACCGAATTGTTATTTTAGGTACTCCGGTAAATGATGCAGTTGCCAGTAATATTGTGGCACAGCTGCTTTTTCTGGAGTCTCAGGATCCTGAAAAAGACATTAATCTCTATATTAATAGCCCCGGTGGAGTTGTATCAGCAGGGTTGGCAATTTATGATACCATGCAGTATTTACGTTGTGATGTATCTACAACCTGCGTTGGTATGGCAGCCTCTATGGGTGCTGTACTATTAACCGCCGGAGCAAAAGGGAAACGAAATGTATTGCCACACGCACGGGTAATGATTCACCAGCCATTAGGCGGTGTTCAGGGTCAGGCGAGTGATATTGAAATTGAAGCGCAGGAGATTTTACGTATTAAGAAAGAACTGACAGGAATTCTTGCAGATCATTCAGGTCAAAGTCACGAAAAAGTTACTGAAGACTCCGATCGTAACAAGTGGTTGAGTGCTGATGAAGCCGTAGATTATGGCTTGGTTGATCAGGTAATGAGACGAAGTAATTCAGATAAGAAGAAAAAGTAGAAAACTACTCCTATGAGTAAAAAGAAAGACAGCGAACTGGTTCATTGTTCATTTTGCGGACGTTCCAGCCACGAAGTAGAATCGATGGTTGCCGGACCTGAGGTGTTCATTTGCAATCATTGTGTTGAAGATGCATCAAGTATTATACAGAGTGATCTCTCTTCGCTGGCAAAACGTCGCGACAAGCAGTATCGACCCATGCTTAAGCCTTTGGAGATCAAAGGAAAGCTGGACGAATATGTGATTGGTCAAGACGATGCCAAAAAGTCACTTTCGGTCGCTGTCTATAATCACTACAAGAGAATTTCCGGATCTAACGACTTTGATAGTGATGATACCCGAATTGAAAAGAGTAACATTGCTCTTTTAGGTCCAACCGGTTCAGGTAAAACACTGCTTGCAAAAACTCTTGCTAAAATTATTGATGTGCCCATCACAATTGCCGATGCAACTGTACTTACGGAAGCAGGATATGTGGGCGAAGATGTTGAAAGTATTTTAAGCAATCTCCTTCAGGCCGCAGATTACGATGTTGATCGCGCCAAAAGAGGTATTATCTATATTGATGAGATTGATAAGGTTTCCCGCAAAAGCGATAACCCGTCTATCACCAGGGACGTGTCAGGTGAAGGCGTTCAGCAGGCTCTATTGAAAATTTTAGAGGGCACAACGGCAAACATTCCCCCTAAAGGCGGAAGAAAGCATCCCGAACAAAGCTTTATTCAGTTAGATACATCAGATATTCTGTTTATCTGCGGTGGTGCATTCAGCGGACTTGAAGAAATTATCTCTAACCGACTTTCCGAAAGCTCAATGGGCTTTCAGGCTCAGAGCCAGGTTAAGTTTGATAAAAATGATCCGAAGATTTTCACAAAAGTGGAACCTGAAGATCTACAGAAGTTTGGTTTAATTCCTGAGCTCATTGGTCGAATTCCAATCATTTGTGGACTGGAAGAGCTGTCTGATGAGGCCATGATTGAAATTCTGCTCAAACCCAAAAATGCGATCACAAAACAGTATAAAAAGCTGTTTCAGATGGAAGACGTAGAGTTGGTTTTCGAAGAAGATGCTTTAAATGCAGTTGTGGAACGAGCCAGGGCACGAAAAACAGGTGCAAGGGGACTTCGATCTATTTTAGAAGATTCCATGCTCGATATTATGTTTACCATCCCATCTATGAAAAACGTAAAACGCTGTATCATTACTCGTGGTACAGTTGAGAAAAAAGCTCCTCCGGTTTATGAGAAGCAGAAAGCATCAGCGTAATTAATGGAGTAACAGTTACTTTCGTTTAACGGAATAATAGACTTTTCACCGGTGAATCACTGATTGGTTCATTGTTGTGAATTTTCTTCTATTTAATCATCGTTTCATGCAAACGCTTCTACCCTCCAATTGGATTAAAGTAATTCTTATTGCCATGCTGGGCCTTTTGGCTGCCGGTTCCTACTTTTACAACAGCTTGTTGATTGGTGAAATTATGGAGCAGGAACGGTCAAGTATTGAACTTTGGGCTAAAGCACTGGAGTTCAACAATGATCCCATCCATCAACAAATGAGTATGGATTTGCTTGATGCTGCCCGGGCACTTCGGGATATGGAAGAAGTTCCTGACAGTATAATCCGTAAAATAGAAAATGTTGAGGCAGTACAACCTACTCAGCAATTCGTTAGCAATGAACTGGTTTTAAATACCCAGTATACGATCCCCACCATTGTAACCGATGAGTCGGGTTTTATTGTACACTACAGGTTTATTGATGAAGAGGATGTATATCCCGAACTGATTCAGAAATACGCGGAGTTAAACGATCCTATTGTCATAACTTTTGGTGAGGGAGATCAGCAACAAAAAAATTACATCTACTTTGGAGAGAGTCAGACAGTACAGTATCTGCGTTACTTCCCATTTTTCCAGTTCGGTATTTTAGCTCTTCTTTTGGCTATTGGGTATATGACTTACAAAAGTATTAGTCGATCCGAAAAGTCGAATCTGTGGGTAGGTATGGCTAAAGAAGCTGCTCATCAGCTGGGAACTCCGTTATCAAGTATGTATGGGTGGGTTCAGCTTCTAAAAGATAAATATAAGGGTGATGATGAATCCCTGTCCATTGTTTATGAAGTGGAAAATGACATCAGCCGAATTCGAAAAGGGGCAGAACGATTTAATAAAATTGGTTCCAAGCCAGAGTTGAAGTCAATCCATATTGAGCCGATTATCGATCAGGTGATTGAATATATGGAACGACGATTGCCGCAATTTGGCAAAACTGTAGATGTGAGAAAGTCGATTCATACCAATGCAAAAGTATTAATGAATCCGGAGCTGTTTCAGTGGGCGATAGAGAATCTGATTAAAAATTCCATGGATGCGATCAAGGAGTCTGCAGGTGACGCTTATATTTCTGTGTCTATGTTTAAACAGGGAGAGCAGTTGATTATCGATATTGAAGATTCCGGAACAGGTATTGACCGGAAGTATATAAATCAAATTTTTAAACCGGGCTATAGTACAAAAAAGAGAGGGTGGGGCCTTGGGTTAAGTCTTACAAAAAGAATTATTGAAGAATACCATGATGGAAAGGTTTTTGTCTTACGCTCAGAAGTGAATGTGGGAACAACAATTCGAATTATACTTCCCTGCTAATCTTCGATGTATCCGCGTTTTTCAGCGTACTCTGTAAGTTGGGCTTTTAGAAGGTTTCGCCCCCTGTGCAGCCTGGATCGAATGGTGCCAATGGGCACATCCAGCATGTTAGCAATCTCTTCGTAGGTAAAATCTTCAACA
>PWFZ01000140.1 GCA_003555185.1 Balneolaceae bacterium
CCTACTCTTTTCGCGCCTTGACTGTAAACTCGTCGCTCCGTGAATGCAGAATTTATCCGATAGAAAGATGTGCATAGAGACAGAAAATGGAGAAAGACCCTCTTAAACAAAAAAAAGCCACCCTGATTGCTCATGGTGGCTTTATGAACGCCCTTAGGTGATGTTTTCACTTCATTAAAGTGAAACAGCAGGTATCTCAGTATCCGACATCAGTTTCCACATTGGCAGAAGCGGCGGATCCATATCTTCCGGATCGTCTTGATACTCATTGAAATCGGCAATCGAAATCAGCGGTGTCATACGATTCCAGTAAAAAATGTTATCACTATTTTCAGGTTCCAGTAGGTGTGTCACAACCCGACCCAGCAGCTGCCCGGTCCGAATTATGTAGGAACCTTCCGGAATCTCAAATTGATCATTTATTTCAGAAGCGACATCAATAAGCAGCGCAGAACGATGATTGTTATCAGTATCTTCGTAGCTCAGTTCGCCAAGTGTATACGCCGTAGCTTCAACCGTTTTTGACTCCGTAGTTTGCTCAACTAAAATGTTATGTCGCCGGAGCATATCCACGGCATCGTATGCATGCGGAGGCAAAACGTACGCCCAGGGTCGATCGCGAAATTCAGTGCCCATCGGTTTTTTTATGATCTCTGCATTTTCAACCTTAATGGTCCTTTCTGAATCTCCGGAATTTTGGATTTCATAACTGACACGAAAATCATCGGCAACCATCTCTTCACGAACAGGTATTTCTCCTTCAGCCTGACTTCCTAAACGGATGGTCTCCGCTCGGGCATCTTTAATCGTTTGCATGAGCAACTCCTTATTGTCTCGGGCAAACTCAAGAATTGCAGTATAGCTGACAATTCCGCTTTCCAATCCGGTTTCAGCATCATGCCATGCGGCCAGTTCAAACAGAATGGACATCTTATTGGCCAAACCACCATAGTTTCGTCCCATCCTCGGCGCGTGGCCTCCGCCATAATAAGCGTCTTCATCGCCATGTGCCCAATAGAACGACCGAAAACCATTATCTTCCATTCGCTCATCGAGATAAGGGAATACACCTTCATCTGCCAATCGGGTAATGGATTGATCCGCCCCTGCAAGTGCCGATGCCTGATACAACAAATTATACGGGTAAGCCCCACTAAACTGAACAGCTCCGCCGTCGTGCCCGTCAACCATAATATGCGGATTCCATTTGTTTATGATGTTTCCGATAAACGCTGCCATTGCGGGCTGCTCGAGCATGGTATAATCACGATTCAGATCGGCACCAACAAAATTAAACCTGTTATTCAATTCCAATCCGTCCGGATTTTTTGAGGGTGCTATTATCACAATAACCTCATCCAGCAATTTATTCAGATAAGAGCCGTCCTTGTTAAAATCGCGGGCCATAATTAAAAGTGCTTCTCTTAATGTATGATTATGGCCATGAACATTAGCACTAAGCACTACTATCGGTTTACCCGTTGCATGCGCCTCGGCCGGTGTAAGTACTCCGGCTTTGCTAAATATTGCGTACTTCAGGTCCCTGTGCTTCAGACTTTTGCCATAAGTGCCCAGAGTCATAACATCTGATTGGCCATTTACCCGGTATAAATACTCAACCATTTCATCATGAGTCGTGTGTTTTTCATAACCCGACTTTTCGTGGGGTGTTTGCAGCTCTTGCGCTATGGCGCTTGAGCCTATTAAAAAGGTAAGTATTGTCAGAATTGTGATATATATCCAATTATTTATCATCTGTTATTCAATAAGAATTTATAGTTAGAGCTAGAGTTCGATTGTTAATTCATAAGTGATAGACTTCCCTGACCCTCCGTGTCGGAAAGACAAAAGGTCCCCCTTTGAAGGGGGAAGCGAACGGAGTGAGCAGGGGGATGACCATCGTATTAATGCATGGTACAAACGTTAATTTAGAAGCACAATTGATCATCCCCCATTGCCCCCTTCGAAGGGGGACACTCCTCAACTAATCAAATTCATTACGCATTATTTATTTTTCACATGTTGATCGAACCACTCAATCATTTCAACCAGGGTATGGTAGGTAGACTGTTTAGCACCGTAGCCGTGATCTTCAAACGGCAACATCACCAACCTTGCCTCTTTACCCATTCCTTTCAGTGCGTGAAACATCCGTTCCGATTGGATCGGGAAAGTACCCGGGTTCGGGTCTTGCTGACCGTGAATCATTAATAACGGAGCCTCTATTTGATGTGCATTCATAAATGGAGACATTTCCATATACACTTCCGGGGCTTCCCATAGTGTTCTTAGTTCGTTTTGAAATCCAAACGGTGTCAATGATCTGTTATAGGCTGCACTTCTTGATATACCTGCACTAAAAAGGTCCGTATGAGCCAACAGGTTCCCGGTCATAAAACCTCCATAGCTGTGGCCTCCGACTCCAATGCGGTCCGGATCTGCAAACCCTTCTTCTACAATGGCATTCACTGCGGCTTCTGCACTCATTACAAGCTGATCAACGTAGTGATCATTAGCTGTTTCACCACCCAGAATTGCAATAGATGCTCCATCAAAAACAGCATATCCATTCAAAAGGAAAAACATGTGAGAATATCCATTGAATTGAGTAAATCGGTTATCATCTGCCGGTATCTGACCGGCTGCTTCAGCAGAAACAAATTCACGTGGATAAGCCCATAGCACTACCGGCAAACGTTCTTTCCAGTCATAGCCCGGTGGTAAATAAGCTGTCCCGGCTAATTGCACTCCATCTTCTCGTTCATAAACCAGCACCCTCCGTTCAATATCCCTGAGTTGAGGGGCCGGATCTTCGATATTTGTCAATGCCCTCTCTTCGTCTGTGTTTACATCAAGCAACATGTAGTTCGGGGGCATTTCTGCTGACTCTTTGCGAGTTACAATCTTTTCTTCAGACAGCATGGTAATCGGATACTCATAATAACTTTCACGGCTCTGCCAGATTCGCTCCGTTTCACCATTAGTAATGTTGATCTTATCTATAAAAGGTCGCGCACCGTCGGGGCTCCGACCGTCTCCTCGCAGATAGATCCAATCACCGGCATTTCGCACACTGTTACCGCCACCTAATGGAGAACCGGGATCTTCGAATTGATCTTCAACACTTCGGTCCCACATCAAAAACGGAGCCTCATCAGCCTCGCTATCCAGCACCCATGTTCTTTGCCAGCTTGCAGCTCTGTATGGATATCGATCCACTTCTGTAATTACAGCTTTTCCATTATCTGTCCAGAGCAAGCTCCAATAGTTATCCTCCAGGGAAAAGATTTTCTCTTTTTCATCATATGGGTATGCAGACCTGTAAATACTTTCTGTATAATGGTCTGAATCCACATCCAGCTCAACCCAAACTAAATCAGAATTTGAGCCTCGTTTCCAGTGGATATCTCTCGGGCCGGTTCTATTGTTATATACAGCTACTTCTTCTGATAGCGACAGATTGGCGATTGCAGCAACTTTTTCGCCATCCATATCCCAAACTTCCATCTCCCTGGCAAACCAGTCATTTTGCCTCCAGTGATCCGGTACTAGAAATGAAAAAGGCCTTACAGTTTTTGAAACAAATAAATAATCCCTTTCAGGTGAAGGGCTTACCTGGTCAAAAATAGCAGGCTCACCAATATTTGATGTTTCTCCATTATGTACATTTACAACTTTAAGCTGAGATGTGAAATAGTGCTCAAAAAGATCTTTTTCATAAGATGATTCAAGCAGATCTTGAAATGTACGAACAGGAGTGGGCCGATCTGTTGACTCCTGTACCAATGGACCAATTGATTCATTTGAATCGACGGGTTCAGGTCCTCTGTCAGACGGAACAAATGTGCACAGCATTTCATCCGAATTTAACCACGAACAAGGATTCCCTGAAACAGCATTAAGCCTTTGTTCTGTAATCAATCTTGGCTCTTTTTCGCCTATACCCAGCTTGTATAACAGATAAGATTCTTCAGTTACTAAAGAAAAACTAAGATACTCACCACCGGGCGCGTTACTTACATGATCGATACTTGCATCATCAGACAAATTTACATCTACAATTTCGCCGGTTTCGAGGTGTTCAAATGTAATTCCATTATTCAGCGGCGACCTAGATAATGATGGCCCATTATTGTCGGGATTAATTCGGTATCCCGCCAGATGATATCTCGGCCTTGATATTTCCGATATATCCAGCATGTTCGGGCTGTAGAGCTTAATCATCCAGTCACTCCCGGGACTAACCCGGATATCCGGCAAACCGGGTGCTTCCAGTATATTTTTTATCTCATCTGAAGGTTCTTTATAGATCTCTTGTGCCTGACTATTGGCAACAAATATAAATGAACCAATTAGTAATACTGCAAAAACATTAAATAGCCGTGTAATCATCATAAAATATCTAAACATTACATGTTGCAGATCAGCTTATTTGACCTGACGGCAACCCAATAGAAGGGTCCGATTAAATTAGATTGCGTTAATGTAAGGGTTATATAACTGTTTTATAACCCAAATTCAGGAGGGTGGGAATCAGTAAAAGAAGGCCTTGAATGCTTTATAACTTCCAAGGTTAATAGAATCGACAAAAAAAGCCCCGACCTCTGTTAAGAAACCGGGGCTTGTACGCCCGTAGGAAAGAATATTCTTCCTTCAAATACGCTTTAATGACTTTTAACCACCAACAAGCAAAGGTTACATTTTCACATTGAATGGGTTATATATTTAAATATTCCGAGATGTGCAGGGTTAAAAATGTAATCACCCCATACTGCTCTGCTTTGGCAATAGATAAACAAATCACTAGATAGTTTACATGTCTTTATTATA
>PWFZ01000212.1 GCA_003555185.1 Balneolaceae bacterium
CGTGATCTAAGTTATTTACAATATTTCTTTTGCTCATCGTAGTTTTTTATTTGAGTTAGAAATTCGGGATAAAAATAATCAAACGGGAGTGTTCATTAAAGTGTGTCAGTGGTTAAAAATCTGTCTTCAAAACAATCTACTAAATCTCTGCGAACCGAGGACCATCCAAACATAGTGCCACTCCATTTAGTTTGGGCGTTAATGGTAGCCAGATAGATTTGTTTAACAATGGCATTCTCACTGCTAAATGCCCCTTTCGTCTTGGTTACTTTACGTACCATCCGGTGATAGCTCTCAATTGGATTGTTGGTATAAATAACCCGTCGAAGTGCTGGTGGATACTTATAAAAGTTGGTCAGCCGATCCCAGTTTTTGTGCCAGCTACGGAAGATCACTTTGTATTTGGACCCCCACTTATCTTCGGCTTGCTCCAAATACTGCCGGGCAGCTGATTCATTAAGAGCCGTATAAACGGCGCGTAGATCTCTGCTTACCGCTTTATAGTCTTTGTAGTTGACATATTTGAGACTATTACGCATTTGATGCACCAGGCACAATTGCACGTCGGTACGGGGAAACAGATCTTCAATGGCATCACCAAATCCAGCTAGATTATCGATGCGGGCCACAAAGATGTCCTTGACCCCACGCGTTTGCAACTCGTGAAGGACGCTCCGCCAAAAACTTGAAGACTCGATGTCTCCAAAGTAGATACCTAGTACCTGTTTAATGCCTTCGGTATTCACTGCCAACACCGAGTATACAGCCTTGCTTACGACCTTTCCGTGTTCGCGTACTTTAAAATGCATCGCATCCAGCCACATCACCGGATATACCGAATCCAGCGGACGAGACTGCCAGTCCAGGACTCTGGTAATATACGGTCTGTTATGGCGCTTAATGTACCTGTGCTTACCTCTACTCCATACATATCGGTTAGATGAGCTTGGATATCACGGTAACTCATCCCCCGACTATAAAGCGAAAGAATTTTCGCGTCAATATCGCTGGTTATACGGCGTTGGCGTTTCTTAAGTGTTTGCGGAGTAAAGCTACCCTCACGGTCGCGAGGGGTAAACACCTCAAATCCGCCCAATGAGCTTTGAACTTGTTTGTTTCCACGGCCATTACGACGATTAGAGCCTTTCTGATCTTTCAGATGAGCATCCATCTCGCCTTCCAGGCTTGCTTCAATAACACGCTTGAGCAGGGGCGTGAACACCCCGTCCTGCCCGGTCAAGGGCTTACCCTGGGTTAATTGCTCCGATAATTCTTTTACCAAAGCATCCAGGTGTTTGTTGGTTTTCGTATTTTTCATGTGTCTAATTTAGTTATGACACACTTAATTGAACAGTCTCTAAAGAGAGGCTACGAGTGTTATAAAATATAACTCTAACCTTAGTTTTTAGATATTCCTGTATATACCCAGCACTTCCAAAGTCCGGAATATTTACTGTCAAAATTACGGATGAGCGTTCATGAAAAGTTAACCGAGAAAGAATGTATCTGTCTAAGGGTTAGACAGAGATGTTGTAACAGATGAGTCTTCTATTCCCTAATACATGAAGAATACAGTTGATAATTCATTTCGGTGTTGCATAATAAGAATAAAATATTACATTAATTACATTTTTAAATAGTACATAACATCGATTATAACTACTGCAATAATAAAGTTTTAAGGGGTTGAAAAATAATCACTTAATAATATAGTGTCTTGTAAATATTCTTCCTGCTATTGTAAGTATCCTACATTCTATTTCATTTCATTTAAATAATACTATTATTAATTATGTGTGTATTCATGTTTCATAAATTATAAAGTAAAAATACTAATAAAATTGAGGAGACATATGTTGAAGAAGTTACTAACCTTATTAGTCATGGTGTTACTTGCGACTCAGCTTGCATTCGCCCAAACGGGTGCAATAACTGGACAAGTAACCGATGCAGAAACCGGCGAACCAGTACCCGGTGCAAATATTGTGATTGTTGAACTGGAACGTGGAGCTGTTTCAGATATCGATGGTAATTTTCGGATAAGTAATGTTTCTGCAGGTACATATACAGTTACAGGTACATTCGTGGGTTATCAAACCTTTCGAGAAACTGTAAGTGTACAGGCAGGAGAAGAATTAGAATTAAATATAGCATTAGAAGTTGGAGCTGTAGGACTCGATGAAGTTGTTGTTTCAGGTTATGCCACGACAACCAAGCGGGAACTTACAGGTTCAATCGCAAGTGTGGCTGCGCGGGATATACAAGACGTTTCTTTACAGAATCCTGAATCACTTCTTCAGGGGCGTGCAGCGGGAGTCAATGTTACAGCAACTTCAGGAAACCCGGGAGCTGCTTTTCGTGTGAATATTCGTGGTAATGGTTCTGTAAACGCCGTATCGGAACCGCTTTTTATCATTGATGGTGTTCAAATGGCTTTTGAAGGACAGTCTGACCTGACAAGCACATCTCCTCTGAACGCGTTGAATCCAAATGATATTGAGTCGATTGAGGTATTAAAAGATGCATCTACTGCTGCAATTTATGGTTCACAGGCAGCAAACGGTGTTGTGATTATTACAACAAAAAGAGGCCAGGAAGGTCGTACACAAGTATCTGCCCGTGTTGAAACAGGAATCAGATCCTTAGCACGAAATGTTGACTATTTAAGCACAGACCAGTACATCGAGTACATGGGTGAAGGCATTTTCAATAATAACCTCGTTGCAACACCAGAGGAAGGGGAAGAAGTATACAGAAACTTCTTTTTGGACTTCTTTGGTTCGCCAACCGGTGACGATCAGCTTGCTAACACAAACTGGCAAAACTTTATTTTTGATGATGGAATCACGCAAAGGTACTCTTTAAGCTTATCAGGCGGCGATGAAACGACTTCATTCTACATATCAGGTGGCTATGAAGATACAGAGGGAACGGCCTTTAATAGTGACTTTACGCGTTTAAACGTACGGTCAAATTTAGATCAGCAGGTTACAGATAGGTTCACAACCTCATTAAATATCAACCTTTCCCGAAGTACACAGTTTGGAGTGTGTCAGGATGGTAACTTTATTAACTGTCCTCCTTCTCAGGCTATGTTTGAAGCTCCTATGAGTTTCCCATTTTTAGAAGATGGTACTTATAATCCACAGACCAGATTTGGACTGGCAAATAACCCTGCTGTTCAGCGAGATGAAGTGTCCCGCGATGTTGCTGTAACACAAATCATCAGTAACTTGAATTTGGTGTATAGAGCTGCTGACTGGCTATCTGTAACCGGTTTAGCCGGAATTGACTACAGAAATACTGAAGATAATCAGTTTCGTTCAGCCATTGCAGCGCCCGGCCAAGGCGGATGGGTAACTTTTGCAAATCGTAACGTGCAAAATTTTAACACAAACCTGGTTGCAAATGCACGTTATACATTTAATGACGTACATAACGTAACAGGTTTAGTTGGAACGGAGTACAGGCGATTAACCTCTGAATTTCAGGCAACAAGGGGAGACGGGTTTCCCGCGCCATTTTTCAGAGTCCTTACCACAACAGCAACTCCGGTAACGGCTACAGGAGATGGAACGGAATGGAGGCTGGGAAGTTATTTTGCAAATGCTAAGTACAACTTTAATGAAAGATACTTTATTTCTTTTGTTGCACGGTATGATGGCCACTCACGATTTGGAGCTGATACACGCTGGGGGTTCTTCCCATCACTTTCAGGTGCGTGGAGAATCAGTGAAGAAGACTTCTTTAATGTCAATTTTATTGATGAATTGAAATTGCGTGCGGGGTTCGGTACAACCGGTAACTCACAAATTGGTAATTTTGCTGCAAGAGGGCTTTACTCTGCAGTTGGTTCATACCAGGGAGCTACAGCTCTTACACCAACTCAACTTGCAAACCCAAACCTGGGTTGGGAAGAAGCCAGGGAGATAAACATTGGCCTTGACTATGAATTATTGCAAGGTAGAATTACCGGTGCAATTGATCTGTACCAAAAAGATAATGCTGAACTATTATTTGACAGGCCATTGCCACGGGATAGTGGATTTGGGGCAATTGATGAAAATATTGGTTTAGTCAGAAATCAAGGGTTAGAGTTAGAATTAAGAACCGTAAATGTGAACACAAGAGACTTCATTTGGAGTACTCGTGTAAACGTAGCATTTGTTGACAATGAAATCCTTGAGTTACCTGAAAGAACCGATATCAGACCTGATGATGAATTCGAGTCTCTTAAAGAAGGACAACCGATTGGTTTAATTCAGGTTCCAAGATGGGCGGGTGTAAACCCAGCAGATGGCCGGCCAATGTGGTTGGATGCGGATGGGAATATTACCTTTAACCCAACACAGACTGACGATGCTATCGAGTATAAAGATGGCTTAGCGAACACTGTTGGTGGTTTTGGGAACACAATTAGCTATAGAGGATTAAGCCTCGATGCATTTTTCCAGTTCAGTTTCGGACAATGGGCATTTCCTGGTACGGACTTCTATTTTACCAGAACTCCCGATTTCTTAATGAACATGTCTACCGAAGTACTGGACAGATGGAGGCAGCCGGGTGACATGACTCACTATCCAAGGGCCATGGAAGCAGGTACTGACTTTGCAGAAACTGAAAACTATCGTACTCAGTTAGGTACACATGCAGTGTATAATGCCAGCTACATTCGATTGAAGAATGTTTCATTGAGCTATAGCCTTCCTGCCCGATTTTCACAGGAAATTGGATTGGCCGATGTACGGTTCTTTGCATCCGCTATAAACCTGGTAACCTGGACAGCATGGCCATGGTACGATCCTGAAGATGCATTCGATACACG
>PWFZ01000391.1 GCA_003555185.1 Balneolaceae bacterium
AACACGGAGGGGCGACGGTAACATCATCAAATGCAAAAAAAATGCTGGAATGGGCGTTCATGCAAAAAGAGAGAATTCTGTTTTTGCCCGATCAACATCTGGGCCGCAACACGGCATTTGATCTTGGAATCTCTTTGGATGAGATGGCAGTTTGGGATCCCATTGAGCACCGGTTTGAATATGAAGGAGAGAATCTTCAGGATGTGAAAGTGATCTTGTGGAAAGGGCACTGCTCGGTGCACGAAAAGTTTAATATCAAGCATATCGAAAACTTGCGAAAGAAGGATCCCGAGATCCAGATTTTGGTTCATCCCGAATGTACGTACGATGTGGTTCAGGCATCCGATCTGGATGGATCTACTGCTTTCATTATTAATAAAATTGAAAATGCTCCCTCCGGCAGTAAGTGGGCCATTGGCACGGAAATGAACCTGGTGAATCGCCTGATCAAAGAGAATCCCGATAAAGAGATAGTGTCGCTTAATCCATTTCTCTGCCCCTGTCTGACGATGAATCGTGTGGATTTGCCACATCTTCTATGGTCGCTTGAAATGTTGGAGAAAGGTGAAGTGGTGAATCATATCCGTGTGCCGTCGGAAATTAGAGAGAACGCGGTTCTTGCACTCAACCGGATGCTGAAACTCTCCTGATCATACGTAGTTCATCGTCGCACACGCGCTACGTGGTTCACTGACCTGAAAGATTGGGATGGTTGGTTTACCATTCGCACTTTTTTTATTTTAGGGAAATTTTAAATTCAAATGTGACCATGAAAAAAGTATTGCTGTTTCCTCTTTTATTTATAACAAGTGCGATTTTCATTTCTTGTACAGAACAGCCAAGTGAGCGGGTTGATACAAAAGTACTTTTGATTTCAGTTGATGGATTCATGAATGCGTATCTGGATCGAAATGATACACCAAATTTCGACCGATTTATTTCTGAAGGTGTAAAAGCTGAAAAGATGATCCCGATATTTCCCACCAAAACTTTTCCCAATCACTTTTCTTTAGTAACGGGTCTTTTTGTGGAAAATCACGGCATTATATCAAACAGTTTTCCGGATGAAAACTTAGAAGGGCATTTTAGCTACGGTCCTCAGGATAGCGAAAATGATGAGCGCTGGTGGCAGGGAGAACCAATCTGGATAGCGGTAGAAAATCAGGGAAAAACTTCTGCGACTATGTTTTGGCCGGGGTCCGAAGCCTCTTTTGATGGAGTGCGTCCAACCCGTTGGAAAGATTACGACGGGTCGTTCGAGAACAGTGCCAGAATAGATACCGTTATGAGCTGGCTCGATCCTGCCGGAGATGTAAATGCTGATTTTGCCACCCTCTATTTTAGTCATGTTGATAGTGAAGGTCATTCACACGGCCCGAACTCAGTTGAAGTGGATCGTGCAGTGGTCAATGCCGACTCGTTGCTTGGATATCTGATGGAGCAGGTAGAGGCCAAGGGCCTAACTAATAATTTGGATATTCTTATTACCTCTGATCATGGAATGGCAGAGTTATCAGAGGACAAAGTGATCTTTTTGGACGAGATTATAGATCTGGATGATGTTGAAGTCATCGACTGGTCACCTGTCGCGCTACTGCAACCTATAGAGGGTAAAAAGGAAGATGTCTACAATTCACTTAAAGAGAACGAAGAAAACTTTAGGGTATATTATAGAGATGATCTTCCAAGTGAGTATGGGTTCTCTTCTCACCCACGTATTCCTGAAATTATTATGATGGCAGATGTACCTTATTCTATTACATCACGATCTTTTTTTGAAAGTCGGGGACTTATTGCCGGAACACATGGATATGACCATTTAGCCCCTGAAATGGCAACATCATTTTTTGCCAAAGGACCATCAATTATGGAGGGAGAAACCATCGCTCCTTTCCAATCGATTCACATTTATGAGCTGATGACTGAAATGCTTCAAATAAATCCGTCTCCAAATGATGGGAGCCTGGATTCGTTAAGGCATGTACTGAAATAGATTAATCGTTTTTGGCGATGATCCAAACGGCGTGTATAATGCCCGGAATAAATCCAAGAATGGTGAGAAGTATATTAATCCAAAAATGTAGTTTGATGCCCACGGTTAAAAAGACACCAAGCGGGGGTAAAATAATGGCAAAAATAATTCGAAGAATGCTCATAATAATGAATCGGTTTTAGTAGAAGAATTGTATGTAAGAAGAAAGCTATATTATAACAGGTAATAAATGGAGCTTATTTAACCCCTGTAAAGTATAAGAATTCAGAGTTTAATCAACCGAAATAGTTAATTTAAATTGAATTTTTGTGCAAATAGAGCTACACTCGTTACTTGATCACTAAAAAAATTTTTAAAACAGAATTAACCCCATGGCATACGTAGTAACTGAACCCTGCATTAACTGTAAATACACAAATTGTGCGGCTGTTTGTCCGGTTGATGCATTTCGTGAAGGACCCAACTTTTTAACAATCGATCCACTTGAATGTATCGATTGTGATGCTTGTGTATCAGAATGTCCGGTAGAAGCAATTTATCCTGATGATGAAGTTCCAGAAGAATGGGAACACTACATTGAGCTGAATGAAAAATTGGCTGAAAATTGGGAAGATCATATCATCAATGAGACACAGGATGAGTATCCAGATGCTGATGAGTGGGCAGAGAAAAAAGACAAATTAGATCTATTGAAAGAAAACTGGGATTAATTTGTGTGTGATATTTAAGAATGAATAAATTAATATCCCATACTGTACGGTGCAGAAATAAAGAGTTAGATCTGCGACTGCCGAAAATTATGGGAATTCTAAATGTCACTCCTGATTCATTCTCAGACGGTGGTCAATTTACAGATGTTAATGCAGCTCTGTCTCAAATTGAGAAAATGATTAGCGAAGGAGCCGCAATTATCGACATTGGGGGAGAATCTACACGACCGGGTGCCGATCCGGTTTCTGTTGAAGATGAAATACAGAGAACTATTCCTGTCTTGAAGAAAGCAGTTGAAAATTTTCCCGATACTTTTTTTTCAATCGATACCACCAAATACAAAGTCGCGAAAAAGGCAATTAAAGCAGGCGTTCATATCATAAATGATGTAAGCGGATTAGATAAAGAACCACGGTTTGTGGAGCTATGCAAAAAATCAGGTTGTGCTTACATCTGTATGCATTCGAAGGGAGATCCCAAAACCATGCAGAATAATCCGTCATATTCCGACGTAATTCAAGACATCCGTACATTTTTTGAGCAGAAGATTTCGGAGTTAAAAGAAGGTGGCGTTGAAAATATTATATTAGATCCGGGAATTGGCTTTGGTAAAACACTTGAGCATAATACAAGACTTGTTGGAGATTTGGATCATTTTTCCTCCCTTAAATATCCTATCTTGGTAGGGGCTTCGAGAAAGTCAATGATCGGTAAAATTCTAGGTAGCCGAGATGTGGATGATCGATTGATTGGCACAATTGCAATTCACTACCATTGCCTGATGAAAGGCGCATCCATCATTAGAGTTCATGATGTAAAAGAAGCAGCCGACTCAATAAAAATTTTTAATGCAGTTACCGCTGCACATAACTAGATCTACAGAACGTGATACCATTTGGATTCTTAGAATTTGGCTTAAAAGACCTGTTGGAAACGCTGGTTATAGCCACTGTTCTGTATTACCTGTACCGATGGATCAGGGGGACTTTTGCCATTCAGGCCGCATTTGGTCTGCTTTTTATTATCATCATTAATGCCGTAGTAAGTCTTCTGGGGTTTACCACACTAAATTTCATGCTTCGCAGTATTCTGGATGTGGGTGTACTTGCAGTGTTTATCATATTTCAGCCCGAAATAAGAAAGCTGCTTTACAGTTTGGGGCAGAACACATCGTTTGACCGATTTACTGGGAAATCCGGATCTGACACGGTTATTGACGAGGTAATTGAAGCAGTCAGAAATATGTCGCATACCAAGACCGGCGCTTTGATTGTATTTGCACGAAGCTCTTCCCTTCAGGATTTGGTTGATGTTGGGATAAAACTTGATGCCAGGGTAAATGCTCAGCTTTTGCAGACGATTTTCCAGAAAGATACCCCGCTTCATGATGGAGCCGTCATTATCCGAAATAATCGAATAGTTGCGGCCAGCTGTTATCTGCCAATTTCCCAGAATCCAAATATCTCATCTGTATTTGGTACACGACACCGTGCAGCGGTGGGAATTAGCGAAACCAACAATGTTTTTGTGGTAACGGTTTCTGAAGAAAACGGACGTATATCGGTAGCTCAAAACGGTGATCTCACCAGTGGACTTTCAATCCAAAAACTTCGTGCAGAAATGGAGAAATCACTCGGGGAAGTTAAAGAAGATGATATAGGTTTTAGCTCTGAGAAAGCAGAACTGGAAATGAAGTAATCAGCAATTTGCATTTTGACCGGCGGAGTCCCAACAATTCTTTTCGCCATTATAGACAATAAACCCTTCTCCTGAATAACGATTCCACTCAATAGCTACATTGTCAGACTCTGTTTCGTATTCAGCACTCCAAACATTTTCCTCTATAGAGAAATAAATATAAAATTCAGCAATGGGTGAAGATCCTTGTATCTGAAACTCTTTTTCAGCTTCAGAAGTGATATCCCAGGTTAATACTGAGAGTTCAGGTGAGGTGGATCTAACAAGAGAACTCTGCTTGTCAATCTGACGGTCGGGTAGCGATGTGCCAAATCCGCTAGTTGTAAGAACATCCCATTTACCTTTAAAAGGATTTCCGTCATATTTGCCTCTTAAGATGTCTAACGATTCTATTAAAGGGGACCCAATTTCAGATGTAAAAT
>PWFZ01000361.1 GCA_003555185.1 Balneolaceae bacterium
CACTTCTTGAGGAGTTGTACGCAGTTGCCCCCGAGCACCCCGGTTTGTACCACTACATTATTCACGCTTATGATAATCCCGTGCTTGCAGAGAAAGGGGTTAAATTTGCACATGAATATGATAAACTCGCCCCAAATGTGCCCCATGCACTCCATATGCCAAGTCACATTTTTGTCCGCATTGGAAACTGGGATGAAACCATAGATTGGAATCGGCGATCAGCTGATGCTGCTCTGGATCAACCTGTGGGTGATTATACCTCAATGCACCATGCTCATGCGCTGGATTATATGATGTATGGATACTTACAAAAAGGTCAGGACGAGAAAGCAAAAGAGGTTTTGGAAGAACTTTCTGCAATTGATAATTACCAACCCAATTTTGGCGCTGCATATGGAATTGCCGCTGCTAATGCCAGGTATGCTTTAGAACGTAGAGACTGGGAAAGCGCGGCAACTTTAAATCCACAAGAAATTAGTTTTCCATGGGAAGATTTTCCTCAGTATAAAGCAATGTTTCGATGGGCAAATGGTATGGGAGCAACAAAAACCGGAGATCTGAATGCTGCACGTGAAAGTGTAGAAGATCTGAAGGAACTTCATCAAAATACGCTTGAGAAGGGCGAAGAGTACTGGGCACTTCTGGTTGATGTTCAGCGAAAAACCGTAGAGGCATGGATACTGCATGAAGAGGGAATGCATGATGATGCGCTGAAATTAATGCGTGAAGCGGCAGATCAGGAAGACTCAGTAGACAAACATCCGGTTACACCGAGCGAGGTTTTACCCGCAAGGGAGCTCTTAGGTGATATGCTGTTGTTGAACAACATGCCTGAGGAGGCGCTTTCCGCTTATGAAACCACCCTGGAGATTTCCCCAAATCGATTTAATAGCCTCTATGGAGCCGCGCAAGCAGCTCAAATGGCGGGTAACCCGGAGATTGCAGAAAACTATTTTCTGGCAATAGCTGAATTTGCTGTGCCGGAAGAAAGTGAACGTCCGGAAATGGAGCAGGTTGCAGCAGCTATGATGAATGAAAGAGCACAAAGCGCAGAAGGAAAAAAATAAAAATAAAAGATGATGGAAGACCCGGAATTTATAGCACAACAACTTCGGAAACCTTCAGGTGATTTTGCCCGCACGATTGCTGAAAAAATGGGAACGGGAAACCGACCGCTTTATGATCTGACACTGGATTTTATGGAGATCGTAAACTATGACTCTATTCTTGAAGTCGGCTTTGGTAACGGTGAGCATTTTTCGGATTTAATGGCTAAAGCAGAACATTTACAGGTGATAGGTATTGACTATTCAGCAGAAATGACAGCTTTGGCATCTTCGAATAACGGTACTTTAATTGAGTCGGGCCTGCTAAAGTTGTTTACAGGTAGCAGTGATAAACTGCCATTCCACGAAAATACATTTGATGTCATTTTCTGTAACATGGTGATCTATTTCTGGGATGACCCAACTGAACATCTTAGTGAAATAAAGCGTGTGTTAAAGCCGGAGGGAATGTTTTATACAGGAATGCGATCCCGGAAAAGTATGCTTCAATTTCCATTTACAAAATATGGGTTCAACTTGTATAAGGTTGAGGAATGGAAATCAATATTGGAATCGAATGGGTTTCAGGTAGTGGATGAAATTCAGAAAAAAGATCCTGCATTTGATGATTTTGGGAATAAAGTTCAGCTGGAGTCAGTTTGCATAGCTGCAGAAGCGAGATAATTAGTACGGAAAGAGAGTTAGAGTAACGCATCAAATTAAAACGAAATAGCGAGGTAACTACCATGGAAAAGCAAAACAACATCGAAACAATTAAACAGGCACACCAGAATTTTAACCGCCATGATATGGAATCGGCAGCAAAAAATGTTGCGGAAAATATTACATACAGGGATCATGCACGGGGAGTCGTATTTAATAACCGTCAGGAATTTATTGAAAATCTTGAGGGCTGGAAAAAGGGTTTTTCTGATGCTCGAATCGCGGAACCCACCTATATTGATGGTGGTGATAAAGTGGTAGCATTGTTTACATCACGCGGCACAAATGATGGTCCGTTTGGAGATTTTCCATCAACAGATAAAAAGATAGAAGCTCCGGTATGTGAAGTCCTGCATTTTAATAAGGATGGGAAAATTATTACCGGAGAAATATACTATGACCGAATGACCATGCTGGAACAGCTGGGGCATGCTAGAGAAGCTCTGGCACAGTAAGGCAATACCAATTATTTACGGGGAGATTCTCCATCTCCCCGTTTCAAAATCCTGGGTGGTTATTAGTAATCAAGAGTTCTGATTCGATCAGCAAAGAAGCCATAGCTTCAAGTTTTGAAGTGCAACAATTATTGAATTAAGAAAACAGTAAGTAATACATTCATCATTTATTTACTGGAAAGTTTAGGTACTTAACAAAGTTAATTAACCATAAAGGAGAGAAATATGAATCATAAGTTGAGCGAACAAATAGAAAAAAAACCAGAGTTGATTGACGATTTACAAAGATTATTGGATAAGGATGCCATCAAGGAGCTTGTATACAAATGGGATTATCTAACGGATGATCGAATCGGATCAGATGAAGTGATCGATTCCTTTTGTACGGACGATGTCATTTTTGATGCCGGGCCCCTGGGCCATGCGGATGGCAAAGAAGCGTTTAAAGAGGCAGCCAGGGAGATATTCGAAAAAGAGCTGCTTTTTACACGCCATATGCGCCACAATCCAATTATTAGTGTTGATGGAGATAAAGCCACTGGCAAATGGTATGCTGATATCCCATCAATTACGGGTGATGGCAAAGCCGTTTGGATTCTGGGCACCTACGAGATCGGTTTCAGCCGGGACAAAGGCGAGTGGAAAATTTCAAAATATACCTTTGAGTTTGCCTATATGACCGACTATGAAAAGGGATGGATGAAGGAGCCTTTTATCGAAGGTGTGCCCGGTGAACTTAATTGGCAGCCCGAAAGCATGCACAAATAATACTGATTAAAAAGATTTCATCTGTTTAATATCCTAATACTAAATCAAGAGGTGGCAAAGCATATGAGAATAAAAAATCATCTTTTACTTTTTTTATTGCCCCTTTTGATTGCCGGGATAGGTTTTCTGCATATTTTTGAAAAAGCGGTATCGTATCATTCCGATAATACCCACAACTTTCTGCAGGAATCAGATCCAATTGAGATTATTCGTCCGGATGAAATTGAGTGGGGAGATCCCCCTGCTGCTTTTGAGCCGGGTTCTCAATTAGCCATTCTGGAGGGAGATCCTTCCATTGAAGGTGAGGTCTACACATTTCGCCTGAGGATGCCGCCGGACTATTTTGTGGCGCCTCACTACCATCCCCTGCCTGAAAGAGTAGTCGTGCTTGAGGGAGCCTTCTATGTGGGAATGGGTGAGGATGTGGACAAGGAGAATGCTGTGAAACTTGAACCGGGCTCATTTTTTACTATCCCTCCCGAAGTGGTTCATTTTGTCATCAGTGGCAGTGAAGGAGAAACCGTTTTACATATTACAGGAATGGGGCCATTAATTCTGAATTATGTGAATCCTGAAGACGACCCAAGAAAGAGAGGTTATTGATTGGTCCGCTCTTTTCAACACGACTTAGGATACTGCAAACGCAGTGCTTTTGAGAGATTTAACTTCAACTATAACAATGGCACAAATGAAAGCGAGAATAATCTAAAACACGAATCAAGCAGCCATAAAACCGTTAAGAGAACCCCAAAATTTGCACCTATTATAATCTTTAAAAAATTAAGAGTGAAAGGGTAAAGTTTTCATTGTCAGATAGCGGAGAACGAATATTTTGTAATGCTGTATGATGCAATGTTAGCACTTTTTCGGCGTAATATTAGTAAATGAATACAGGAATAGATTAAATCAAAGAGTTATGGCGGATGCAAAAACACTTAAAACGACATTTGAACGAAACAGAGAATTATTAACCATCAAGCCAACAAAAGGCCAGTATACAACCACGACGAAGGTTCGTCTGTATAATGGAACAACCTGCGAAATTGAACATAAGCACTGGACATTTAAGGCAGATGTCGGGAAAACAGAGGGCGGAAATGATAAAGGTCCCGGTCCCGGAATATTGGAGCGGGCAGCGTTAGGGAGTTGTTTGGCAATAGGATATTCGAAATGGGCTGCACATCTCGATGTTCCCATCGACAAACTTGAGGTGGATGTAATCGGAGATGTGGATTCAAGAGGTGCATATGGAATTGATGATGTGACCCCCGGGTATAAATCACTCATTTATAAAGTGATGATAGAGAGCCCGGCCAAAGAAAAAGCAATCCATGAGGTGATTGAAAAAGCCGATGCGCACAGCCCTGTATTAAATAGTTTTACCCGGGCAATTCCGGTTGATCGTCAGGTAGTAATAACACTTAAAAAGGATAAGCATGACAGGCCAATGGAGGTATAATGTTTTAAACACCACTCACTCGTTGAAGACTTGTCAGAGTCACAGGAGAATACCGGGGTCCTGACAGAGTCTGGTAAAGTGTTGAAATGTAATTCAACGATATTCTTCAAGGCGGACTCTTGCAGGATTCACCCCCGAAAAGCACGGAAGCGAAACTCTGTCAGGCCTATATAATCTCACGACTAAAATTTAAATTACTATGGAACCAAGATTACAAAGACGCGTGCAGCGATACGGATGGGATAAAGCCGCAGAATTTTATGATGCTTCATGGGAAGAACAGCTAAAACCAGGACAGGATAAGCTACTTGAAATGGCTGAGCTTAAGCCCGGTGAAAAAGTTTTTGAAGCAGCTTGCGGCAC
>PWFZ01000456.1 GCA_003555185.1 Balneolaceae bacterium
AACTTCTTCTTCTAATTCTTCAATTTTTTTCTGCTGATCTTCAACCAGAGAGTCTACTTCTTCAGAAACTGTTTCTGCTCCATCTTCGGGCTGATCTGCTTCCTTTTCTTCAATATTCTGTTCTTCGTCTTTAACCATAATTCTTATCAATTATTACAAATTGTTATAAAGTCTTCTAAAAAACCTGATATGTCTTTAGATAGTGATAACAGCAAACAACGTGCCACGTATATAACTAGCCCGGTCTGCTGACATTGTTTCACCTCACCTGAAAATATGCGTCTAATCTATCCTTCGAAAAAGAATTCAATCATATTTCCATCAGGGTCGGATGCAAAAACAAAACGACCTTTTTTGCGATTAGCAGGCCCACTCAAAATTGTAACTTCGTTTTCGCGAAGATACGTGGCCATTTCATCCACTTTATCGGCCGAGTCCAGATAAAATCCAATATGATCAACCCGAAAATCACGAGAATTAGGGTCATAGCTCGTTTCTGCCTCTACGATTACTAATGTATCTTCTTTTCCAATTTTATAGACAGCCATGCTTTGACCCATTTTCCGAACGAGTTCAAACCCAAGAATTTCTCCATAAAAGTTTTCTGCTCTTTCGATTTCGTTTACACGAATGGTCATGTGATTAATGCTGGATGGTTGAAAATCCATAATTGATAGTTAATTTATCTGTTCTGTTTATTGTGACAATAAACTACGAAGTTTGCTATTATCTTTTCAGCACTATTTTTAACCTCTAAAAGCAATAAAACCTCTGTGTCAACTCTCTATATTGTTGCAACACCCATCGGTAATTTGTCAGATTTTTCACCCCGTGCAATTGACACACTAAATTCTGTAGATCAGATTGCATGCGAGGATACGCGGTCATCAAAAGTACTTCTACAGCACTTTTCAATTGATAAACCTGTCTTTTCGTTTCATCAACATAACGAGCATCATAAGATTGGCCATATTATAAACCTGTTAAATGCCGGTTTAAATATTGCAATTATAAGTGATGCCGGCATGCCGGGAATTTCTGATCCGGGTTTTTTAGCTACGCGTGCGGCTCATCAGGAAGGTCATACCGTCTGTACTATTCCGGGACCCGACGCCGTTACTACTGCCCTCGCCTCGAGCGGTCTGCCCTGCGACCGTTTTGTGTTCGAAGGATTTTTACCACCTAAAAAAGGCCGTAAGACCCGTTTGGAAGCTATTGCTGACTCTGAAATCACAACTGTTGTATACGAAAGCCCCCATAAATTGATTCGCTTTTTAGAACGATTTTCAAAATTTGCTGAACCCGACCGATGGATATGTATTGCACGGGAGCTCTCCAAAAAGTTTGAAGAAATTGACCGGGGATTTCTCTCTGATATAACCGAAGAGTGGAAGAGCAGAGACTCCATAAAGGGTGAAATTGTTATTGTAATCGCCGGAAAAAGTTACACTGAATAGATGAATAAGACCACTTTTTGGAATAACCCATGGTACCTGACCATTACAGCCGCCATCTTTCTAAGTCTTGCCTTTCCACCTGTAAATCTGGCAATTCTTCAGATACCCGCTTTTATATTTCTTTTCAGGATAGCTCTGATAAGCAATAGCACCCGAGAAATGATTCTGTATTCATATCCATGCTTTGTGCTATGGAATTTGTTTACAACTTATTGGCTGATGATGGCAGACCTTGCAGCAGGCGTAGCTGCAATTTTGGCAAATGCTGTATTAATGTTGATCCCGTTGTGGTTTGCCCGAAAACTGTTTCTCAGCAAACTAAATCCAATTCTTGTCGCCTTTTTAGCCGCCTCACTCTGGGTGAGTTATGAATTTTTACATCACAACTGGGATCTCGCCTGGCCGTGGCTAACACTGGGAAATGCATGGTCAAATCTGACCGGAGCCATACAGTACATATCCGTTACCGGAGTTTGGGGGATTAGCTTTTGGGTAGTATTCACCTCAGCACTCGCCTATCAGTACATTCGAACACAATCTAAATATGTTCTTAAAAGCACGCTTCTGGTTTTCTTTGCATTCCCCCTATTTTCCGTACTTGCAATGATTTCAAGCGTTAGTGAAGAGGGAGAGCCTGTTGAGGTGGTCATTGTTCAGCCGAACTCTGATTCATACTCTCGATATGGTGGAATGGATTCACTTGACGAACTTTTATCAAAACTCCTGCGGATGTCCGGTCAGGCATCAACCGGTGACACCGACCTGATTATTTGGCCGGAGAACGCTGTTGATACATCGTTAACATTAGAGAACGGATTTACAAAGCGAATTCAGGATAGCTTAAAGGTGTGGAATACAGATCTTATAACAGGTACCGGTTTTTTGAATTACTACGAAACAGGAAACAAGCCTTTTCTAACCCGTCGCGCAGCAGATGGTCGGAATTTTAATGTGTACAATGCCGCATTTCACATTCAACCGAGGGAGCGAACTCAATATTATGGAAAAGGAAAGCTTGTTCCGGTAGTAGAACGGTTCCCATTTCTTAACTTTCTGCACAGTCTAGACGTGTATGAATGGATTAACTGGGCAAATCTTGCAGGTTATGGTCTCGGCACTGAAGCAAAATTGTTCAATATTAATGGAGGAAAAACGCCTGCTTTGATTTGTTATGACTCAGTATTCCCAAGCTGGGTAAATCAATTTGTCAGAAACGATGCAGATTTTATTACCATCATCACAAATGATGGCTGGTGGGGTGATACCAGCGGGCATTCGCAGCATTTTGCCTATGCACGTTTGCGGGCAATAGAACATCGGAAATGGATTGCCAGATCTGCAAATAATGGGATTTCAGGGATCATATCACCGGATGGGAAAGTCCAGCATCAAACCGAATACTGGACGGAAGATGCTTTTTCATTTACCATTTATCGTAATGATAAGAAAACATTCTATACAGCTTATGGCGACTGGCTAGCATACCTGTTGCTAATCTCTTCAGTTTTTGGGCTCGGTTTTCTATCCTATACATCCAGGGTTGAAAGCATGGACAAAAATCTTTAGATAGATCGTATATTTATTCGAATGTTAAATCGGATATCGTGAGTGGTTCGGGCAAATGTTCTGGACGACTTCGGGTTAATATTTGTGTAGCTATACTCAAAGTTTGACTGCAATGTACTGGAAAATCGATACCCAACCACAAGGGAGCCATTAAATCGTGACTGACCGGAAATCCTGGTCTCCCCTATTTCATACGCAGATGGGTTTCTGTTAATCTGATCGCTATCCGTTTGTAATGCCCTTGATAAATCTGACTCTAGTGAAAACCGCTCTTCTTTATCGTCTATAAAGTTCCCATTTATTGTTACGTCTACATTGTTTGTAGGGTTTCCAACAAAAGGAATTCTAAAGTTTCTAATCGTGTAGGCCAACGATAATCTAACTCCATTCGATGACCGTTCAGTAACCTGTATATTCGACAGCGCCAAACTGGTTACTTTACTGGATTCATATCCGATTTGGGTTCTCAACCCATTATCCCATGTCACATTTAATTGGGCCAATGGAGAAAATCGTGTTTCAACATTTACAGAGTTTGGCTCAAATTCAGGACGGGAATCCTCTACACTAAATATTCCTACATTTCTGCTTATAACTGCGCCGGGATCATTATTCAGACTCCACCCCATTCTGTAGCTTCCGGTGTAAGCGTGAGTAAGAGACGCACGCTGCATGTAACGACCAATAAATGGCAGGAACCCTTCAACGCCCGTCCAGTTAATTCGCCAGTTTGGAAGGGGAATAGGCGTAAAGTTTTTTTCTCCTGCAGAGCTACTTCGCCCTAAATATGCCTTTCTAAAGTCCTCCTGCAACGTCACCCTGTTCAGCAGAGTTCTCCCATCCATACTTCCTAACTCATCAGAAATAACATTTTCACCGGGTACCATATCATCAAAAGCCGTTTGCAGCTGCCTGTCGAACAATTCCCTATAGCCCGATCCAAATGCCCACACAGAGGATGATATATTTCCTGAAGAACTCAGAACAGAGGTAATCTGATCGGACGGATCGAGTGTAAATGATTCCGTAACCCTTTCATCCCAACGTGTTTCCCAGTTCAGGTCCACAGAAATGTTAGAGAACGGAGCAAACCGCGATGTCAGTGTTATATTATCTGCATAGGTATTTGTAGCAGGAAGCTGAATGGAAGATTCCCCGTCAATATTGCCAATCAGCTGATCTGTACTAATTCGTTCGGAAAGCCCTAAACGGTACCCAAAACTTGGCGAAAATTTATCATCACTGAACAGATCATAAATCTGTGAACCTCCTGCATAGCCTGACTGAGAAGCTGTTTTTGAATTATTATAGTTGATGTCTACATCCTGAATACTGAATACAGCCAGTAATAATTTCCTGCCGAAGTACACAAACTGTTCATCTATTCCATATGCCTCCTCATCTTCCCGATTTGATCTCGCTTCCCGCTCCCTGCCCTCTTCCCGATCAGCGTTAACGGCATCTTCATAGAGCGACGATCTCCTTAACAGATTATTAATATCCATTCTGACGGTATGATCAAGCCGAAATGTATTAGAAACCCGTGCTCCCAAATTTGATTGAAAAGGCGCATTTTCCCATCTGAATCCCCCCCCGTACCGGACGGTATAATTGAACCAGTTTAATACTTCTATTTGGTTCATCCGGGGTTGCCAACTCGCCGTATAATCTTCGTTATAGCTATTTCGCCGGGGTGAAAGTGTATCTGAAACCAGGTCTCTGAACACTTCAATAGTAGGAACCGGTCTTATAGCATCCTCATCCACACCCG
>PWFZ01000285.1 GCA_003555185.1 Balneolaceae bacterium
AAAACTTGTAGATCTGGTAGAGAAGTACACCAAAGAGCAGGGGCTTTTCAGAACGGACGATACTCCTGATCCTGAATTTACCGAAACGCTGGAGCTTGATTTGGGTGATGTGGAAACTTCTCTTGCCGGACCTAAACGTCCGCAGGATCGCATCACGTTGCCAAACATGAAAGAAACCTTTGGCAACTCACTGACAAGCAACGATCCAACAATGGGATTCAATCTTACCCAGGAGAAGCTTGCCAATAAAGGGACGTTCAAAAATGGTCAGGAAATTGAAATGAAGCATGGTGATGTGGTAATTGCCGCTATCACAAGCTGTACAAACACATCAAACCCAAGCGTAATGCTGGGTGCCGGAATTATCGCCAAGAAAGCGATTGAAAGAGGAATGAAAGTTCCTGCTTATGTGAAAACATCACTGGCACCGGGATCACGTGTGGTTACAGAATATCTGAATGAAGCAGGATTGACAGACTATATGGATCAGCTTGGATTTAACCTTGTTGGCTATGGTTGCACAACCTGTATCGGTAACTCCGGACCGCTTCCAGAAGCGGTAGAAAATGCTGTGAAAGAAGGTGACCTGATTGTTGCAGGTGTTCTTTCAGGTAACAGAAACTTTGAAGGACGGATTCACCCATATGTGAAAGCGAATTACCTTGCATCACCTCCATTGGTTGTTGCTTATGCACTGGCCGGAACCGTAAATATCGATCTCGAAAAAGAGCCGGTAGGAAAAGACAGAGACGGAAATGATGTCTACCTGAAAGATATCTGGCCAACATCTGCCGAAATCACTGAGTTTTTAGATGAAGCGATTCGTCCGGAACTGTTTGATAAGATGTACGGCGATATTTTTGAATCAGAAACATGGGACAAGATTAAAGTTGGCGGCGGCGAATTGTATGAGTGGAAAGATGAGTCCACATACATTCAAGAGCCTCCATTCTTTGTGGGTATGGATGAAACTCCGGAGCCGATTGAATCAATTATTGGAGCAAAAGCTCTTGTAAAAGTTGGAGATTCTATTACCACGGATCACATTTCTCCAGCAGGAAACATCAAAACAGACAGTCCTGCAGGCGAATACCTGACTGATAACGGTGTTGAAGTGAGAGACTTTAACTCTTACGGATCACGTCGTGGAAATGACCGGGTAATGACTCGCGGTACCTTTGCAAACGTTCGATTCAAAAATCAGCTGGCACCTGGAACCGAGGGTGGATTTACGAAATACCATCCAACCGGAGAAGTTACTACGATTTTTGATGCTGCAGAGCGTTACAAAAAAGAGGGAACTCCTCTAGTTGCGCTTGCCGGAACCGAATATGGTACGGGATCATCACGTGACTGGGCTGCAAAAGGAACCATCCTTCTTGGAGTGAAAGCAGTGATCGCAACGTCTTACGAAAGAATTCACCGGTCAAACCTTGTAGGAATGGGAGTTCTTCCGCTGCAGTTTGCAGATGGCCAATCCCATACATCCCTTGAACTGGATGGATCGGAAGAATTCAATATTCATATCGATGATAATCTGAAACCGCGACAAACTGTGAAAGTAACGGCGAAAAGAGCCAATGGCGACGTTGTTGAGTTCGATACTTTTTGCAGAATTGATACACCGGTTGAAATCGATTACTTCAGAAATGGCAGAATCCTGCACAAGGTACTCCGCGATTACGTTGAAGAAGACAAAAAGCAGAGATCAAATGCTTAAATAATTATCAAATCTACCATGGTTTGAATCAAAGCCGCCCATTAATTTGAGGCGGCTTTTTTTATGTTGAAAACAATCATTCACCATGAGTTGATCTGTCTTCATAAACCAAATTTGAAGATTGGCCGGTATTTTTTTTAACGAGGAATCCTTACTTTCAGTTAGATAGAGAAATCAAGAGAATTGAATCTGAGTAATTCAATTATTATAAATTCTTACAAACAATAAAAGAGAGAGGGTATCATGGGAAGAGTACAAGATAAAGTGATAATTGTGACGGGTGGTGCTGCCGGCTTAGGCGAGGCAGCTTCAAAACTACTGGCTAAAGAGGGAGCAAAAGTTGCTGTAACCGATATTCAAGACGATGCAGGAAAGCAAATCGTAAAAGAGATCGAAAATGAAGGTGGCATTGCAAAGTTCTGGCATCTGGATACATCCAAGGAGAAAGAAGTTGCCGAAGTTTTTTCAAGTGTGATTAGTGAGTATGGATCCATCGATGTTTTAGTAAACAATGCCGGAATTGAAGGTGTTAATAAGCCACCGCATGAAGTTACTCTGGAAGAGTGGCAGGAAGTGATGGATGTGAATGTGAACGGCGTATTTCTATGCACAAAATATGCGATTCCGGCTATGAAAAAAGCCGGGAAAGGAAGTATTATCAATCTCTCTTCCATCTATGGAATTGTCGGAGCCGCTGATGCACCTCCTTATCATGCCTCAAAAGGAGCTGTACGCCTGATGAGTAAAAATGATGCTACGTTTTATGCCAAAAATGACATTCGGGTCAATTCTGTGCACCCCGGTTTTATCTGGACTTCGATGGTCGAAAGATTCGCCGAAAAACAGGAAGGAGTCACCGTTGAAGAATTTCGCAGTGAGCTTGCAAAAGCACATCCCATTGGCAAAGTAGGAGAACCTGATGATATTGCATACGGAATTCTCTACCTGGCGTCCGACGAATCAAAATTTGTAACCGGAAGCGAATTGATTATTGATGGTGGGTATACAGCCCAATAGATTTTAACTGATAACAAGAATCGGGCAGCATGTTCAACCAAAACTATCAAAAGATTTTGTTGTGAACTGAGCCCATTCTTTTTTGAAAGCAGATATTTATTCCGGGGGATGGTGTAAGTCAATTGGCCTTTCTTTTCTTTTGTGATTTAGGAGTTTAGCTATTTCTCAAAGTTAAATTTTAATAAAACCATAAACTTGTTCATACAAGTCTTCGTTTAAGCTGACATTCATTCAATAAACCCTATAACAAGCACTGCACACGTACCACTTAAAAACATCTTGAAATTGATTTTTTGGATAGTATATTAAGAATGAAAAGAGATCATCAAAGAAGAGAGCTTTATATATGTCTAACAATATTATACTTATCGATTGCCCTGACGAAAAAGGATTAGTTTATAATATCACCAAAATTGTTTACGATTACGGACTTAATATTATCAGCAACCAGGAGTTTGTTGATATCGGTTCCAACTATTTTTTCATGAGAACTGTGGTGGAAAATAATGGCCTGGATCAAACATTTAAGAATAAGCTATTAGATGTGCTCCCTGAAGGTGCAAACGTACGATTAGCCAGCATTGAAAAGAAGCCGATCGTTATTCTCGCAACAAAAGAACCTCATTGTCTTGGCGATCTGCTTTTAAAAAATATCCACGGAGAGATCCCTTCAGATGTACGGGCTGTAGTGAGTAATCATGATAATCTTCAGACTTTAGCCAATTCATTTAATGTTCCATTTCATCATATTTCGAGTAATGGAGTATCCAGAGAGGATCATGAAGAACGCCTGAAAAATTGTATAGATCAATATAGTCCCGACTATCTTGTGCTGGCTAAATATATGAGGATTTTTACACCTGATTTTGTTTCGAGCTACCAAAATCGGATAATCAATATTCACCACTCCTTTTTACCTGCGTTTGCTGGAGCATCACCATATAAAAAAGCATATGAGAGAGGTGTTAAAATTATTGGAGCCACATCCCACTTTGTGACCAATGATCTTGATGAGGGGCCGATTATAGCACAAAATGTAATCCCTATAAATCACACCTACACAGCAGATGGAATGACGCAGGCGGGGCGTGATGTGGAGAAGAATGTGTTAAGTAATGCCCTGAAATTGGTGCTTGAAGAAAAAGTATTTATCTATAAAAACCGTACTGTTTTGTTTGAATAGTAGATTTCTTTTCTCCGAATATTTTGAGTTTAGCCTTAATTTTATAGATTGTGAAAAAGCTTAACTCTTTTCGGACTTTACCATGGAAACTACAGAAAAGGCTCAAACTGATAATAAAGATGCGTTGGCAGGTCTCCCCAACGAAAATTTCAGGCTACTTCTTGACACTATTGAAGGGATAAATCAGACAAATGAATTTAAATCTGCTTTAGTGGAGAGCATGGAAGCTGCCCGATTGGTCATGAATTCTGAAGCCAGTTCTTTAATGCTTTTAGACAAAGAGACGGGTGAGCTGTTTATTAGTATGCCAACGGGGCCGGCAAAAAAAGAGGTGATTGGAAAGCGAATCCCGGAAAATAAAGGGATTGGCGGTTGGGTACTTGCAAATCGACGTCCATACCTGACCAATAACGTGGAGTCATCAGAGCATTTTTATGGAGATATAACCGACGATTTTAAAACCTGTAATATTATTTGTGTTCCTCTGATTAACCGTGAAAATCAAGTTATAGGAGTGCTACAGGCAATTAATCGCAGAAACGGTGAAGAGTTTACGCCACATCATATACCGGTATTTCAGGCGCTTGCCTCGCATGTTACCATAGCCATTGAACGTACACGGCAAATCGATATACTTCACGATCGCCTGAAAGAGAAAGATGCTATGTTAACGGAGGTGCATCATCGTATTAAAAATAACTTGCAGATTTTGTCGGGTCAGATTGAAAACGAGCTTACAGATATTAAAGATGACCAGGCGAAAAAGGTGCTGCAAAATATGATCATGAGGGTCAATTCGATGTCGAAGCTGCATGATCTGCTTTGTGAGAAAAACCTTCAGAAAACGGTGGATCTGGGAGGTTATTTAAGACAGCTTTCTGATAAAATTGAGGAGACAATGAGCGCTGTGCTGATGGATGTGTCTATTGAATTACGCGCCGATTCCATAAAGCTTCCCCAGGAAAAAGCGTTGCTGTGTGGATTAATACTCAACGAACTGATTATCAATATTTACAAGCACGCATTTGTTGAGGGAGAAAAAGGAAAAGTTGAAATCGAACTTAATGCGGAGTGTGACAAAGCAAAACTAACAGTATCGGATAACGGGGTTGGATTACCGGATGATTTTAATCTGGTGAAGGAATACTCCATTGGCATGTGGATAGTGGGAGAACTGATTAAAAAATTAGGTGCAACGCTCGAATCAGAACCGGGAACAGGTACTCGGTTCACGCTCTCTTTTACTTCGAAAGTTGACGAAAGTTGACCTGACTCACTATTTCTAAACCGGCCATCTGCCTAATCCTCTCATCGTAAAAATTCTGGCCAATATGTTTGATAGTGGAGTTCTGATCAGCAATGAAATAATTGGTTTGAAGAAGATATTTGAACTCCGGTTTCGTCCTAGCTGCATATTCATCTCCGCTCTTTTTCCCACTTGTTTTGCAATTTTTCGCGCCGTTTCTGAATAGTCGGAAAATGAATCAGCTATTGATACAGACGAATGAATGACGTCGCTGATAGATTTTGCGCAGAGATCAGCGTTAATCCACCCCAGGTTCATTCCCTGTCCGCCGATTGGACTCACCACATGAGCAGAGTCACCTGCCAGTAACACTCTGCCATTATAAAGTTTTTCTGCCAATTGATGCTGAACTCCAAAACTGCTGACCATATAGTTCTGTTCGTTTTTTAAAGAATGGCCAAGTCTGCTTTCAATCAGGCCTTCCAGAAGGAGTCGGGATGGTTTATTGATGTATTCATCCGTTTTTACCACCCATCGCCGGTGAGAATTTGGCAGGGGGAAGGATTCAATCAATCCGAACTTGTGCAGATATACCGCTGCTTTACTTCCAAAATCTGTATTGTCAGAAAAGTCACCCATTATATAAGTATCCGGATACGCTTTGCCTTTCACGTTTATGCCGGACTGTTCCCGGACAAAGCTGTTCTTACCATCACATCCAATTAAAAACCGACACGATAGTTTTTTCTTCGATCCATTTTTAGCGAATTGAACAATAACGTTATCTTCATTTTGATCTGTTTCTGTGACGGTTGCTCCACGAATGAGAGAATCAGAACTTAATGATTTGACCCATTTTTCCAGAATGGATTCGGTCTTAAATTGGGGAAGAGCCAATATGAAATTGTATGGTTTTGGGCAGCTTTTAAAAGAGACATCACCTAGTTTTTGATGATCCACAAAAGCGGCTCCTGTCTCAATTTTTAAACCCTCATTTAGAAAGGAGTCGACGAATCCGGCTTCTTCAAACAGCTCCATCGAAACAGGATGTATACCCAGCGATTTGGAATGCTGATCAATCGACGTTTTTTGCTCTAAAACGATAGCTGAAATATTGTTTTGCAGAAGCTTTCCCGCCAGATAAAGACCCACCGGACCCCCACCAACAATCACAACATCGGTATCGTAATTATGCTGAACCATAATTCTGTTTTTGATGAATAGCGAGTAAACGGAATGGAAACTGCTTATAAACGGACCAGTTATTCGGCAGGCTGTTTTGCAGTTCTTTTTTTGTATAGCTCCGTTTTATGGAGGTGATTCCATCAGCTGAAATAAAGCTGTGTCGAAACAGAATCGGTGAAAGCAGGCTGAAAAAGGTAAACCCTATATCACTGCGCTCGATATCATTAAAAAGAACAAGCTGATTGGAGAGGGCGGAGGCATCATTACAAACCGCTAAAAGCTCGTTCGGGCTTAAGTGATGAAGCAGGTGATTGGAGATGACGATGTCGAACGTTAGATTTTCTTCAACCAGTTCAGATGAGGTTGTGCTTAGAAATTGAGTTCCATCAGGCCACCGTTTCCGATTCGTATATTCGATAGCCCTTGGGTCGGGGTCAATCCCGGTAAATTTGACATCAAACCGATCTTCTGCGGTAAATTGATGGAGTAATGAAATGATATCTCCGCCACCGGAACCGATATCGAGAATGGTTGCCTTTCCATCAAGACGTTGAATAACAGGGCGGACCCATTTTTTATAAATACTTTTCCATCTGCCAAGAAGCTTATTTACCGTCTCAAATTGGTCGTATGTGTTGTACAGTTTTTCTTGGTCACAATTCGGATCATCCATTATTTCCCGAATGTCAGGATTTCGGTTTTTAAGGAATAGAGGCATGTTATCGCGTAACTTTAGTGAGGAAAGCCGATTCTATAGTTAGGCCGGGGCCAAAAGCCATGGCAAGTGTTTTTTCTGTTTTTTGGTTTGATGAAGCATCTAATATATGCTTGAGAACAAACAGAATGGTGGCGCTGCTCATATTTCCAAAATTGGCAAGAACGGATCTTGAAGCGTTCAAGTCGTCAGGTTTTAAGGAGAGGTTACTTTCCACCTTGTCCAAAATAGCTCGACCGCCGGGATGAATTCCCCAAAGATCAATCTCATCCATATTTAGTTTGTATTTTTTAAGAATGGGGGATAGATACATGTCGAGTCCATCGCTTAATATTTGCGGTACATAGCTGGATAGAACCATATTAAACCCATGGTCTCCAACGGTCCACGCCATATCTTCTTTTCCATTTTCGGTGATTGCAGAAGCGAAATCATTCAGCTCATAGTAAGACTCTTTAGCCGGTATTTTGTTAGAGACCAAAGCACCGGCGGCCCCATCGGAAAATACAGAAGCAGAGATCAGATCGTCTAAAATTGGTTTTGACTGAAAGTGCAGCGTACAAAGTTCAACAGATACCACCAGTACATTTGCATCTTCATTGGCGTTACAAATTTGTCGGGCCATTTTGAGGGCAGGAATAACCGCATAACACCCCATGAAACCAAGGTGGTAGCGCTCAATCGAATTATTTAATCCGAGATTTTTGATAATATCATAATCGGGTCCGGGTGCAAAAAAGCCTGTGCAGGAAACCGTGATCAGGTGGGTTATTTCGCATACTTTAAATTCGGATGAATCGAGAAGTTGGCGGGCAATATCAACAAACAGCTTTCGCCCTTTATTGATGTATATATCATTTCTGCTTTTGGTGCCGGGAGAATCACCCTGCCCGTTAAAAAAGAGCTCAAAATTACCGTCTTTTTTGAAATCATCAACGACTGAATGACGGGTGTCAATTCCTGATCGCCCATAAATATGGTGAAGTAATCGCCGTTCTTTTTCATCACCATTAACGATCTCTTTCATTCGATCTCGTAGTTCATCCTGGGTATATGAAAATTCCGGTACTTTCTGTTCAATTTGATGAATGTATGCTGGCATAAGAAATATTTAGTATTAAATATATAAAATGGAGAGCGAATTCTAACTATACGTTTAACAAAGCGCTCTGTAGGAAACTGCGTAAGAAATTGGTGTGTAATGACAGAATCCCATTTCAGGGCTCAGCGTTCAGGTATTAAAATCAAAATAAGTGAACCCCAATATCGTTTTTCTAAATGAGAGTATAGTCAAGAAATTACAAGAGAGATGCGACGTGAAATAAACATAGTAGGAATAGTAATTTGGTTGATTGTAATTCAAGCAGTTCCGGAATTGCTAATAGGGCAATCCCCAAAAGAAGGCAGCATTGATTCTCTACATTATGATACTAAAAAAATAGACTCATTAGAGTATGTGAGGCCTTGGTTTGGTTCAAGGTTTGTACTTGAAAACGGAGTGTTTTTTGGTGAGTCCCATATTGGTGTCGAAGCTGTTATACTGCACCCTGATAGAACATTGTACGCCGGATTTTTTATAGGTAAAGTGGGTGGCCAGTCACTATTTCGTGATATTTCACTATATGAAGGTACATGGGTTGGTGGGGTTGCACTGGGCCACCAAGTGTATTTAAGGGATGGTTTCTCTCCATCTGATCAAAATATTCTTGAATTCTATTTCAGGTCAGGATCGGGCCTGGGGGTCGGTAAGCCAGAACAGAACTCTGAAAATGGTACAAATATTTATGGTGGATTTCACACCCAGGGGTTAATTGGGGTACAACTGAAATTGTTTGATGATTTTTGGTTCTACACACAAGGAGGAGGACGATTACTGTGGTTTCCTAAGCTGGAAGAAATTGGGCTTTTAGGAATCCCGATAGTTGCGGTAGGCTTTCGGATTTCTACCAATTCCGGATTGTTTACTTATTAGCGAGTTTTTTGGTGAGCAAATAGAATCGGATGTTGTGCATAATTCCGGCTGCCGTTAATCCCGCGATGAGTCCGCCCCAAAAGCCGGGAGCACCATATTCGAATGTAAATCCAAGAAGGTAGGCCACTGGAATTCCAATAACCCAATAAGCGACTAAATTTACATACATAGGTACTTTAGTATCTTTCAAACCGCGAAGTGCGCCAAAACCGCTGACCTGCAATCCATCAGAAATCTGAAATATAGCTGCAAAGGCAAGAAGCTGTACGGCAATGGCAATTACCTCTTCGTCATTCGTATATATAGATGAAATTGTTTCCGGAAAAAGTACAAGCACAGAGGCGGTGCAGATCATAAAAAAGGTTGAAATAGCAACGCCGATATATCCTCTAAAACGAGCTTCCTCAGGCCGGCCCTTTCCAATGGAATTTCCTACGCGGGCAGAAATGGCGATGGAGAGTCCGAGTGGAATCATAAAGCAGATAGATGCAATATTTATGGCAACCTGATGCCCGGCAATTTCCAGTGTGCTAAGTGTACTGATTAACAAGCTTACTACGGCAAACATACTTACTTCCATCGAAGAACTGATTCCAATAGGAGTTCCAACCTTCACCAGTTCTGATAAATATTTTTTCTCGGGCCATCGGAATTTGCCGAAAATATCAAACCGTTTGTAGGGCTTATGGCTCGCAGTAAACCAAAGCATTGCCAAAAACATGATGGTAAAAACGATGGAAGAGGCGTATCCGGTACCAACCGCGCCGAGTTGTGGGAATCCAAATTTCCCGAACATTAAGACATAGTTTGCGGGAATGTTAACCAGCGTACCAATGATAGCGATGTACATTGCGGGCCGGGTGACGGAAAGCCCTTCATTAAAATACCGCAGGGCTGCATAGGCAAAAGCAGGGAAGATACCCCAGCTGATAGCACGAAGATACCCCGATGCTATGGGGATGATTTCGTCGGTCACCTGAAGCGCAACAAAAACGAAATCGAGATTTCGAAGAATGAAAAAACCGGGAATGGCCAGTATAAAACCTAGCCATAACACCTGACGTGCATTTTTTCCGATTTGATAAAAATGTCGTCCCCCAACATTTTGGGCAACGATAGGAGTGACGGCCATCATACAGCCAAGACAAAGTACAACTACCGGCATAAGCACACTGGTACCAACCGCGATCGCTGCAAGATCCTGAGGAGAGAGGCGCCCGGCCATAATCGTATCCACAAAGCTCATGCTCATCTGCAGAAGCTGCGCGATAATAACCGGCCCGCCGATTTTCATCAGTAACCGGGCTTCAGTTTTAATTTCGTTCTGGTATGTTTTGTCCCTGATTTTCATGGCTGAAATTATTGATGCAAATGGTACAAAAATTTGCAACCAATAGTGCTTTGCCGAGAGGGAAATTTCTTTTTCTTGATGAAACTCTTCAAGTGTGTCTCAAGGCAAAGAAGTGCACTGATTTTATTCTGTTTCTTCTGGATTTACGGGGAGTTCTATAGAAAATGTGGTTCCTTTATTAACCGTAGAAGAAAAAGTGATTGAACCATTGTGTGCGTCTATAATCTTTTTGGTTATTGCAAGTCCTAAACCGGTTCCTGAAGATTTAGTGGAGAAATTCGGAACGAAAATGCGACCTTTGTCTTCTTCTGCAATTCCTTTCCCCCGGTCCGTAACGGTAATCTGAATTGTCTTTCCCCGTTTAAAAGCATTTAATTCAATTTTACAGGGGTCGGTTTCGGAAGCTTCAATACTATTTTTAATCAGATTGATAATTACGCGCCGTATTTCATCTGCTACACAGTGGACGGTAAGGTCTGTATGTTGAAATTTAGTGACGACGATAACTTTGTCATCATGATTATAAAGTTCGGCTACTGACAGGAGAAGCTTTTTGAGGTCAACCGGCTCAAAAGGCTCCCGAATGGGTTTTGAAAATTTGGAAAAATCAGATGCGATTTTGTTTAAAGATTCGATCTGTTCTATGATGTTTGCAGCTGTTTTTTCGATTTTGGGTTTTAACTCAAGTACATTATCCGGATTAGCTTCAAGCTGACGCTGCAGATGCTGAAGATTAAGCTTCATCGGAGTTAATGGGTTTTTAATTTCATGGGCAACCTGTTGAGCCATTTCCTGCCATGCCGATTCCCGTTCCGCTTTAATTAATTCTTTGCGGGCCTCATCAAGCCGGAAAACCATTTGATTATATGCAAATGCGAGCGAACCAATTTCGTCTTTGCTAGAGATGTTGATTTTAGTCTGCCGTTCCCCGCGTGAGATTTTATTCAGTCCGCGCTGTATAATTTGAAGTGGTCTGGTCAGGCGATTTGACAATGCTACCGATCCAATAATAAAGAGGGTAAATAGTGCCAGGTAAATGGCAAATAGATAGCTTGTTGTTTCAAGTAATTGTTCGGTATAAACCGGCGATTGCACAAATGTAGGAATGGCAATGACACCAACCGGCTCGTTATTGTCATCAAGAACGGCTCTGAAACCAACAAGAAGGGTTTCGCTGCCGAGTTGCACTTTTCTAACCACATGTCGGCGCTCCCTGTTGTAGAGAAATTCGTAGACATCGTAAGGGAGGATTTTGGGTATAAGGTTTTGCTGAAATATTTGAGGGGTGGTGGATTCCTCTACCCAAACATTCTTATAAAAAATTGCATCTACATTCAATGGAGACGTTAGTTCGGCCAATGGAAGCGAAAAGTCCTCATCGGTAAAATCTGCAGCCAACCGAACAGATTCACTCAGGTTTTTCAGTTCATAAACGAGTTCGCGCTGCAGATTTTTTTCGCTTTGATTACTGACCGCATATTGAGTTGCAAAAATAAGTACCGTAAGGAATAAAAAAGTAGCAAGGGTTAGACCATCAATCAACCGATGTTGAAATCGTTTACTCTGGCCGAATAGTTTAAATTTTTTAAATCCGAGTATGGACAATATTCCCATCGTAAACAGGCCAAAGAATACAAGGACGATTAGCAGCCTGAAGTAAGAAAAGAGATGATTATTGTAGGCGGGGCGTGGCGTACTTACTTTAATAATGTTTCTTTCACCGGTTTTGAGAAGGATTTCGCGAAATGCACCCTGGGAAGTGATAGTTGTCAGATAAGCAATGGAATCTTCCATAGCGATGTTCATCTCAATATCGGACAGGCGGTTGTACTCTGGCTGATCTGTATATATTCCTTTAGTAGCACTTCGAGTTACCCTATTCCCTGAAAATTCAGCCATATAGAAGCTTTTTTTCCACTCTTCACCTGTGGCTGCAGCAAGTACAGCTCGTATCGGTTTATTGAAGTCAGGTCGTTCCTGATATACTGCCCCGAAAATCCATGCTAAAATAGAACCGGGGTTCTCGGCATCGTAAATTGGGATCCACCCCCGGTGGAATGATCTGTAATCTTCGCCGATTCCATCAGGCCTGCCCCATGTAACCGGACGGTTTGTCTCCATTCGAATTTGTTCTCCTCTGTGTGACCGGAGCATCAGGTCTGTATCGAACAGTGCAGTCCACGCAGGGGAATCAAGACTGGTTGAGTAATCCGAAATGAGTTCTCCGTCAGGAAAAAGAAGTTTTACATCAAATGTAAATCTCTGCCAGTCCGGACTTATTTTCGATTGAATAATCTGTTGAAACCGGCTTCGCAATAAGTTTGTGTTTTCAGTGGCTCCCACTTCGGTAAGAGGGCTTAATTCCTGCTCGAGTTCTGTAAGTAGATTTCGTAAAATAATTCTTCCATCACTGTCCTGTTCTTCGGAATACTCGATGGCTACATCCAGCAGTTCGCGATCGGTTCTTTCTGATGTAGTATTCCAGACAACCATATAGATGAAAATGGATGTGATGAAAACGCCAATCATCATTTTTCTAAAACCTGATGTTGTTGCAAAATAGTTGGGGTGATAAGCTATAAACCAGGCAGTAAAGATAAATACAAAATAGAGAAGCAGAATAATTAGTAACTGCCACCGGATGAAAAGGTCAACATTTAGAAACTGATTACTTAGAAATGCAAAGGTAACGAAGCTGAATGTGGTAGCAATAAATATGAGGATGGCTTTATCTTCCTCAAGTTTAAATAAAAAGTGACCGATGGAGATACAGATACCTGCTGCCGCCAGAAGAAATATGGCTGTGCTGAGGTAGTAGAGGAATGAGTTGACATGAGGGATCAATTCGAGGTCAAGCAGGGGAATAGTTGTTTCCACTGTTAAATTCTGGGTACTTGTGACAAAAAACAGAAGAATTAAAAATTGTACTATTCCAAACAGAAGTGACAGTAGCACACCTTGTATCTGCAGTTTATTTACTCCGATTCGCTTATAACCCTTTAGTGCATTAAAGGTGACGAGAAAGAACAGAGATAGAAAGAATGCGTTAAAAATGTAATCTCCCAATAGCAGCTGGTTTCCCATCATTTCGGAGGAGCCATCTGCAAGATAGATTTCAATCCAGGTGAGGATGAGCCCCGACCCGGATATTGCATACCAGGCAACTGCCAGTACTCCGACCTGAGAAAGAATTGCTGCAGGATGCTTTTTGGTAATTGAAAAAATGATGAACACTACAAACAGAGTAATAAAAATGGCGATATGAAAAACTATTCGCCATTGTGATACCCATTCATCGTGTATCTTTTGATAAGATTCCAGGTCACTAAGTTTTGAAAATGCTACTCCAACAGAATCCGATACAGACGTTGATAATGTTCGGTAAAAAAGTGGTTCATCCGGTAATGGATCAAAAAAGCTATAATTGACGGGGTATAGATTACTCAGAGAAGAATGATCTGCCAGATCAAATGATATATTATCCGTAAATGGCAGATTTGTTGACTGCTCCAGCTTTTTAGCAGTTAATAGTCTGTAACTGGTATCTCTTGCTGTAAAGGCAACTTCACCCAGTAAAAATGAGACGTTATTTGATCTTGATACGGATGTACGAACAGTATCATTATCATGGGTAATAAAGCCGGGTGAGGGTGTTAAACTAAAGCCTGACCAACTCCATGGTAATTCGTTTTTATAAAGCGTGGCGCCCCAAAAATCCTGATTAGATAGTGCTTGATAGATGAGTTGCCTGTTCTGCTCATTTTGCAGTAACCCCTGAATTTGCACGGAAATTTCGTGGGTTTCCTCAACTAAATTGTTCTTTAAATCCAGGTAAACTGATTCCGCCTCATTCAGACTTTCATTTATTAAAAGTTCAGGATTTTCTAAATCCTCGAGGTGAGATCGTTCAATAAGTTCAAATGCTCCATAGCCAATAACCACCATCATAAAAACGGTAAGTGATATCGCAAGGGGATTTTTCAGGTAAGCTTTCAAGATAATTTTGGTTTAGACAAATAATCACTGAACCCGGAAACTATGTATTAGAATGCAAAATTACTTTGCATCTTCAAGTTCAGTACGTACTGCATCATTCCACATTCTTTCTACACCGTAAAAATCTCTCTTTTCCTGGCTGAAAATATGAACAACGACATTCACATAATCTAAAATTATCCAGCGTCTGGCATCCAATCCTTCTTTTTGCCAAACAGCTTCTCCAATATCCTTTTTTGTCATCTCGGTAACGCTGTTGGCTAAAGCCCGAATCTGCGTTTCTGATGTTCCGTGGCAGACGATGAAATAGTCTGTTAATGTTGTAAGTCCTCTAACATCCAATAGAACAATATCTTTTGCTTTCTTTTCGTGAAGTGCATTTGTAATGGATTCAATAAGTGCTGATGAATCAATTGTTTCGCCTTCCGAATCAGCTTTAAATTGATCGGATGGCTTCTCTTTACTTTTGGTCATAGGCATCTGTTTATAAGTTTAATGTTTCGTAATCTGAACCAATAATTAGTGTAACGTCAAGATAAAATTCGTGAGATTCTTCCCTTAAAATCTGTGAACGGGGTATTCCAATAGCATCTGCAACTCTTCTCGCATTGTCAATTTTGTTACTTCTGGCGATGACAAATGTATTTTTAACATTGAAATGGTCGAAGTTACCGGTCTCTATTACATCGAACCCATAACGTCGGAGAGTACCAGTGTAAGCTGTAGCAATACCGGGTACACCACAACCATTTAATACTTCGATTTGAATTACATTACTAATCAGTGCGGGATCCGGATCAACACGATCTGCAACAATTCTCGGGTAGATGAATCTTGTAACGAGTGCAAAAACGAGAACGAAAAGAAGAACACTTAAAAAACCTATGGAAGTGTTCAATAAAAGGGATGACTGCTCTGTTGTTTTTTTAATTTTAGACATTCAGACGATTAATACCACGTAGATCTTCTATCGAATGGAGAGTACATTCCTCTGTCTAACCCATATCCGCCATAAGGAGAGTAATATGAAGGACGTTGTGATACTTCAAGCGAGATAGAGGAATTATCAGAAAGCTGATAATTGATTCTTGCCCGATCAAGAATCACACGTGCACCTAAATCGTTGTTGGTCATAAAACTATTACCAAAAGGAGAGTGCAGCAGAGATACATCAACCTGAGCATCTAGATTATCACTGATATTGAAAAACATGGAATTGGTATAGGCATTTAAATTTTGAGTCTGCCCACCGATATTGGCAAATGTCATCGAATAGGAGTGTCCCATAGTCATATTTAGCAAGCCCATAATACCGGGAGATGAAGAAGATGTGTGAGAAACTGTCCCTGTATAATCATTAGGTGGGTTTAAATCATCTCTTAATTGTGCGTCAGCAACTGAAACGCCCAAAAACATAATTAATAAAACAGTAGTAAGAAATTTCATGGGTATGTACCAAATTAGATGAAATATATTCCTTTATAATAATACGCAATCAGCCACAGTTAACAAACAAAATCAAATAAAAATTGTTGGAAAAGGAGATGTTATTTTGAATGATATCTTGTTGCCAGCAGAAGCCTAACGAAAAGAAGTGAAAGAATAGTGTGCAAACAAAGTTGTTCTTGTAGTGCCAAAGAAAATACAATATATTATTAGGCTAACATATTTTCAAAGTAAATACCCAAAAAAAGACACCTCAGCGTATGAAGATGAAACTTACAGATTTCAAATTTGAAATCGATGACTATAATGTTCCCGAAGAGCCGCTTGAGCCAAGAGATTCATCAAAGCTAATGGTTCTCAACAGAGAAGATAAAACCATAAAGCACGAGACATTCTCCGATATTCACAAATACGTGAACGAGGGTGATGTAATCATCTATAACAATACGAAGGTGTTTCCTGCTAAGCTGAAAGGGAAAAAAGAGAAAACAGATGCTGATATTGAAGTTTTTCTTTTGCGGGAGTTAATGCCGGAGAATATGCTTTGGGATGTATTGGTTGAGCCGGCCAGAAAAATCAGAATTGGTAACAAGCTTTACTTTGGTGAGGATTTAATGGCCGAGGTTGTGGATAACACAACATCCAGAGGGCGTACCATTCGTTTTCTTTATGATGGTCCGAATCACGAGCTTTATGAGCGATTGGATGAAATTGGCGATATGCCACTTCCTCCCTATATCGAAAGAGAGCCTAAGGAGTCCGATAAGGAGAAGTATCAAACCATTTTTGCTAAAGAAAGAGGAGCTGTTGCGGCGCCCACAGCCGGAATGCACTTTACTCCGGAGCTGGTTAAGAAAATTGAAGACAAGGGAGCTGAGTTTCTACCGGTAACTCTTCATATAGGGTGGGGGACATTCCGAAATGTTGAGGTAGAGGATTTGACAAAGCACCGTATGGATTCTGAGAACTTCTATATATCAAAGGAGACATCAGATAGAATTAACATCGCTCTGAAAAGCAAAAAGAATAAAGTGATTGCATGTGGCACCTCTGCAGTTCGGGTTATCGAAACCAGCGTTATGGCCAGCGGCATGAGTAAAGAGGGGACCGGGTGGACAGATAAATTTATCTACCCTGACTATCCTTTTAAAATTACGGAAGCCGTGATCACCAACTTTCACAGGCCAGAATCAACTCTGTTGATGCTCGCTGCAGCATTTGGGAGCTACGATTTCATTATGGAAGCGTATAAAGAGGCTAAAGAGAATGATTACAGATTCTTCTCATTTGGCGATGCAATGTTGATTATATAAACGTGTCTGAACCTACACTATCACTTATAGTCCCGGCAGCGGGTGCAGGTAAGCGAATGGAGACTTCTACTCCAAAGCCTTACCTAATGCTGGGCGATAAGTTGGTATTGGAACATACTCTGTATTGTTTTGCGGCACTGTCCAATTTAAAGCAGGTGGTGGTTTCTACCTCTGAACGTTACAGCTATCAAACTGAAGAGATTCTTGCCAAAGTTTTTCCGTCCATTGAAACACATGTTGTGATGGGAGGGAAGGAGAGACAGGATTCCATAAATAATGCGCTGCAGGTGGTTAATGAATCAATCAGTCTGGTGATGGTCCATGATGCTGTGCGTCCATTTGTTACCCGTAAGTTAATTGAAGACTGTATCAGTGGTGCGTTGGAGGCCGGTGGAGCAATTACGGGGGTTCGGGTTAAGGATACCATCAAGGAAGTTGACTCAAATCTTGAAATTGTGAGTACACCTGAGCGGGGCAATTTGTGGCAAGCCCAAACACCGCAGATATTTGAGCGAAAACTCTTACTGGATGCTTACAATAACTCCAGAATCAATAATTTTACAGTTACTGATGATGCCTCTTTGATAGAAAAAATGGGTGGAAAGGTTGTGATGGTAGAAGGAGATCGACAAAATTTTAAACTCACATATCCGCTCGACTTTTCTATTGCGGAGATGCTGATGAAAAATCAAGATAAATGAATTTCAGAATCGGTTTAGGATATGATGTCCATCCTTTTGTGGTCGGTAGAAAGCTTATGCTGGGTGGTGTTGAAATACCGTTTAGCAAAGGGCTGAAGGGCCACTCTGATGCTGATGTATTATTGCACTCAATTACAGATGCTCTTCTTGGAGCTGGAGGGTTAGGTGATATTGGTAGCCATTTTCCTGATACAGATCCGAAATTTAAAAATGCAGACAGCGCAATTTTATTAAAAGAAGCCTATGCATTAGTTACTGATGCCGGTTACGAGCTCTCCAATATAGATGCAACAGTAGTGGCGGAGGCTCCAAAAATAATGCCATATGTTGTAAAGATAAGAGAAAGGATCAGCTCCTTGTTGGGGTGTGAGACAGATAGGGTGTCAATAAAAGCCACGACTAACGAAAAGATGGGGTTTGTGGGGAGGTCAGAGGGAATAGCAGTACATGCGGTGGCATTGATTTATAAACCCGCTGTGGATTAGGGTATGGAATATTATACCCAGGAATTGATTGAGTGGATTCAGACTCTCTCACCCATTAGCATTTATCTGATATTCGGATTCATTGCTTACCTTGAAAATATAATACCTCCAATACCGGGAGATATACTTGTAGTATTTGGAGGCTATCTAGCGGCTGAACAAGTAATTGGATTTTCTGTAGTATTGGGCGTTACTACTTTTGCCTCGGTGATCGGTTTTATGAACATGTATGTGATAGGAAGGTATTTTGGAGACAAAATTGAGGTTCAGAGAAAAAATTTCTGGTTAATGAGATTTCTTGATGTAAAGTATTTTGATAAAGCAAAGCGCTGGATGGCTATATGGGGGCAATGGGTAATTGTTACCAATCGGTTTTTGGCCGGTACTCGATCTATAATTTCAGTAACAGCAGGCCTGACTCAAACAAAAATTTATCAAACGATACTCAGCAGTACGGTAAGCTCACTTTTATGGAATTTTATACTATTGGGGCTTGGTTGGATCGTTCATGAAAACTGGAAAATTATTGGGCATTATCTTAATATTTACGGTACTATTATACTTTCCGTTTTGGTTATATTGATAGTCGCTAAATTGATTTATAATCGTATGAAGAGAAAGTAAATGACAGGCAGGAAATATTTAATAAAAAATACTTTCTTATTTGTTGACAAGTATAAAATATGTTTTTAGATTTCATGTCTTTCGCAATTGCGAAAAGATAAGGTTGAATCGACTTGATTTACCACCTGAGACGCATAAGCCAATTAATTAGTGTGATCTGATTAATGAAACTTTTGAATGTACGCGCGCAGGGAACGGTGTAAGTTGAATTTTTAATGATATTGCCAGTGTAGCTCAGGGGTAGAGTCCCGGAGGATTTCGGGATAAACCGCCGGTCATCAGTTAGGTGTCGGTTGAGTAAATTGGAAGTAAGTATTTTTGACATAGTAATTAGCCAGTGTAGCTCAGGGGTAGAGCAGCGGTTTTGTAAACCGCCGGTCATCGGTTCGAATCCGGTCACTGGCTCACAGTAAATTTTATTGATTTTTCTTTGGGGGGATACCAAAGCGGCCAACTGGGG
>PWFZ01000397.1 GCA_003555185.1 Balneolaceae bacterium
CAAGTCGGAGTAACGAATGATGTCTAAGTCCAATATTCTGGGTCCCCAGCGCTCAGGGTTTTTTTCGCGTCCCATCTTTTGTTCAAATTCTTTAAGAGTGGTTAAGAGTTCCTGCGGGGAGAGAGAGGTATGGATTTTAGCAGCTGTATTGTAAAACTGAAATTTGGAGGGGCCAACCGGTTCCGATTCCCATATAGTAGCTTTCACTATCGGCTTTTCAGAAAGTTGATCGAGAAATATACCGGTTTGCTGAATGATGGACAGTCGGTCGCCCATGTTCGAGCCAACGGCTATAACTACCTGCTCCATTGCATCGTAATTTCGGCGTATGCGGCAGGAGTTTCAATAGGTGGACTCATCTTACGAAGGGAAACAGTTAGGGCCTTTATGGCCGTAAACTTATGAAAGAGACGGTCTCCGATTTTTGCACAAAGAGTTTCAATCAATTTCTCTGATGGTCCGTTGATTACATCCCGTACAAATTTATCGGCAACTTTATAATCAAACGTTTTTGTGAGGTCATCATTTTTGATGGAGTCTCGGAAATACCCTGAAGCTATGATATCAATTTCAAAATCATTGCCGTTTTCCCTCTCTTCCGGATGATGTCCATGCTTGCCATGAATTTTCAGTGATTTAATGGTAATTCGGTCCGGTGTCATATTTATAAAGTAGCCACTTCAAGTTTCTGTTCAAGCTCCTGCAATATACGCTTGTGTTTTGGACTAGTGGAAAGCCTTTCTTCAATAGTGGTGATGGCGTGAATGACCGTGGAGTGATCGCGTCCGCCAAACTGAAGACCAATGGTTTTTAAACTTGATTTCGTGAACTTCTTTGAAAGGTACATGGCTACTTGCCGTGCTTCTACGATTTCCTGCTTACGTGTTTTTTCCCGGACTTTATTCGTGTCGATTCCGAAATATTCACACACGTAATTTTGAATTGTTTCAATTGAGATCTGTGTGTGAGAGCTTTTTACCATGTCTTTTAACACAGATTTTGCCATCTGCAGGTCAATCTCATCAATATGTTTCAGCGAAGCCGTTGCAAGAAGCTTAATAATTGCCCCTTCAAGATCCCGTACATTCGATTTGAAATTATGAGCGATAAATTCAATTATATTTGAATCAATATAGATACCATTGTCGTTGGCTTTTCGCTCCAGAATGGCATAGCGGGTTTCGTACTCGGGAATTTGAAGATCAGCACTAAGGCCCCAGCTAAATCTCGAAATTAATCGTTCTTCAATATCAGGCACATCTTTTGGAGCCCGGTCACTGCTTAAAATGATTTGTTTTCCTTCCTGATGGAGCGCGTTGAAAATATGGAAAAACTCTTCCTGTGTTTTTTCCTTTCCACTAAAGAACTGGATGTCATCAACGATTAGCACATCGATGTTTCGATAGAACATGGAGAATTCACTGGCACGGTTATTTCGAATGGCCTGAACAAATTCGTTAGTGAATGTTTCGGATGAAACGTAGAGAACAGAGAATTCATCACCGAACTGTTGCTTAATCTTATTTCCTATACTCTGCACCAGGTGGGTTTTCCCTAGGCCGGTTGTTCCGTAAATAAAGAAAGGGTTAAAAGAGTTTTTGCCAGGATTTTCAGCAATTGCCATTGCTGCAGAACGAGCAAGTCGGTTGCAGTCCCCTTCTATATATCGTTCAAAAACGTAGTTGTTATTCAGGTTGGATTCGATGTTGGCTTTTCGAATTCCCGGTATTACAAAAGGGTTTTCAATACGCCCGGGATGATAGTCACTATAAGTGTTCATCTCCTGGGGTTTTGATGGAGGCATTGGCTGCTGAGGAAGTCGGACGGATCGGTTGTCTTCGAGTTTGTCTGATTTTTCGAGAAGAACAGAATATTCCAGTTTTCCTTCTTTCCCCAAAACTTTGGCAATTGTAGAGCGGAGCATATTGTAGTAATGCTCCTCCAGCCATTCGTACCAGAATTGACTGGGCACCTGTATAGTCAGTGTGTCGTCTTTGAGCTTGACGGGTTTGATTGGCTCAAACCATGACTTATACTTCTGATAACTTATGTTGTCTTGAATGATCTCTAAACATTCATTCCAAGATGATTCAGCTGTTATCGTTTCCAACCTGAGCGTGCCTCCAAAAAAGTTAAAATAATTGTTGCGAAAGTCCCTTTGTTATCCACACGACTTATCGGACTATTGATTTGTGCGGAGGATGAAAATGATAATTTATTTGACGCAAATCAAAAAAATATTTTAGAGTTTTCCCAAAGTTATCCACAAGGGGCAAAACCTTGTAAGTTATTGAGCCGCAATTATTTGTTGCTAATTATAAAAAACTATCATTTCTAACTTGACAGTGCGTAACAATTCCCTAACATAGATTTCGCCATAAAAACCAGTGTGTAAATTTGTTACAAAAAACTTTTCCACAAGTTATCCACATATTTTTAACAGCGTGTTAGCTCCTGAAAAAGCGGATGTTTAATGGAGGGAGTTTTAAGAAAAAGCAAACCGTTTTTGAAGTTATTTGGCAAGTAAAAAGCGTGGGTTTTTATCCAGGTCATCGAGCAATTCTACTTGCTCGAAATATTGTTCGGCAATCTCTTTTATTTTACCGGCGGTTTTATCATTGCATTCTAAAAAAAGCTGAGATTTTTGATCTTTTGCAAACTTTATGATAGACCTGTATACCTCGGTTGGCTTCGAGTGAAAAAGAGCGTCTTTTGGCTCATAATCAATAACCTGTTTTTTGATGTTGGATTTTTCATCAGGATGAATATACGGAGGGTTGGAGATGACAATGTCCCACTCTTTTTCTTTGCAATAATTATTGTCTGTAAGATTGAAAAGGTCACCTTTAAAAAAGTTGACGTCTACCTCGTTCCTTTTAGCATTTTCTCTGGCGATGTTAAGAGCCTGCTCTGAGTTATCAAGCCCCGCACATTGCCACCTGGGGTTTTCCTTTTGTATTGAAATGGGGATACAGCCACTGCCCGTTCCAATATCAAGTAAAGAAACAGGGTGGTTACGCATTGTTTCCGTGTGGGTGAGTAAAATCTCAACTAATTGTTCTGTTTCTATTCGGGGGATGAGTACATCAGGCGTTACCCGAATATTACATGCCATGAAATCAGTATGTCCTATAATGTACTGAAGTGGTTCATGACTTGCTCTTCGTTTGACCAATGCGCGTAAACCATCCAGCTCTTTTTGGGATAAAGGGCGATCGAATTGCAGGTAGAGATCCAGGCGCTTGACATCAAGTACATGAGCCAGCAGCCATTCGATACTATGGCGCGGATCAGGGATTTCTCTCTTTTGAAAATAGTCCGTGGCCCATTCCAGCATTGAAAGAACAGTCCAGGCCCGGTTTTCACTACTCATTGACTTATTCTATTAAGAAATGTCGTTCTCTTCTTCTTCATTCTCTTTTTCAGGTACTTCTTCCTGAAGTGAAAGACCAAAGCGCTTTGAGAAATCCATTATGAAATCAACAATATCAGCTTCGATATTTTTTTCCTCAGCGAGTGAACTGCCACGGAATCCCATGCGTCCACCGGCCTTTTTTAACTCCACCCTATTGTGGTTGGCTGTGCATTCAACAATACAGGTAAGTGTAATAGTTGCGTTAATTTGTTTTTCGAACTGTTCGTAAACCGAGACATAAACTTCATCTTTATTAGTCTTCGATTCGTATTTATAGGTGTATTTCGGCTCAATCGCATCAAGCAATTTTGGCGTCATACGACGAAGCGTATCGTGCGGTCCGTAAACCAAGTATTTTGTGACAGTACTCATATAATAACCCAATTGATATTAATGATGGTAAGGCGATTTTTCTGCCTGAATAAAAGCCTAAATCAAACAATAATCAAATACACTTTTTGAATTTTATTTTACAACGGAAAAAAATGTAGGTTTAAGGCAATGGTATTTGTTTTAATTCCGTTTATAAAACGAATTCACTAATTTGATGATCTATGAAAAACACCAACAGATACAAAAAGATTATAGCCGGCACGTTAGCATTAATGTTAGTAACCCAATTTGCTTATGCTCAGGTACAGGAGCCTGAGTTAAGAGTAGATGAACGCGTAGCAACTAATTTGAATGATCTTTATAGCTCCGGCTTAAGTTTTAATATTGCAGTTAATAATTTCGGATTAGCTGCCGGCGGTGACTTCCGAAAGGTATTGGCCTCTCAAACGGAACTCATTGCATCGGTGCGTTTTACCGGACTGCGTGACGTAACTGAACAAACCTTTACAGATATATTTTTCGGTCAGCAGGTAGTGCCAAATAAATACCAGCGCGCGTTTGCATTCCCAATGGTTCTTGGGTTGCGTCATCGTTTATTTGGAGATAGGGTTCAGGATAATTACAGATTTTTTATCAGCGCGACAGGTGGTCCGGTTGCGGCTTTCTCTTATCCTTATTTTGATGATATAAACGACAATGGCTATCGCGAACAGTTTCAAAACTTTTTTGAACCGGTGAATGATATTTTTACCGGATGGAGTGAAGGAGAGTGGCACTGGGGGGCGGCCGGTGAAGTGAAACTGGGTATGGATGTTGGCAGTAACTTCTCAAGACTCACAAGTGTAGAATTTGGTTACTACTTTAATTATTTCCCAAATGGTATTCAGATGATGATGCCAAATCAACACGACTTACG
>PWFZ01000258.1 GCA_003555185.1 Balneolaceae bacterium
ATGATGAAAGTGGTAATGAACCCCCCGTTGAAAAATAGAATCCGATTCCCCTTCTGGATCCTTCATTATTTATGGTGTTTGTCTCTTCATACCGTGGTATCGCCTCACCATTTTCATAACGTACCGGCGTGACCTGCGTTTCCACTTTTACCGATCCGAATCCAAAAGTGGAGCCGCCACTCCAAAAAGCTTCAACATTCTTAAATGGAATAGATATTCTTAATCCGGGTTCCATTAAAAACAGGCTGAAACCATAATTATCTTCGTATAAACCGGGAAAGCCAATCATTGCACCACTTCTGTCTTCTGAATGTGAAGCTGAACCACTGTAATATGAAATACGTGGGCTCAATGCAACAAAAGGCCACTTATACCAATCAAGGTTGATTCCAGCGATCGGGTTTTGATAAAACAATTCCTCTTGATTGGAAAACCCGGAAGTATTGGATTGGTTTTCTGAGGAGCGCTGCATTAAAAGTTGTGTAGAAATTGTGAGTCTAAAACTTGACTCCAAGCCTGTTGAATTATTTTCTTCAACAGGCTGTCCCATTCCTAATGCCGGAATACATACAATCACGGAAGCCCATAAATATTTCTTTATACGGGTCAAATAAAAGTGTTTGATCATCATATCATGGATTTGTTGTTTCAAAGCTTTTATCTGATTTTGAAATTGAACTTCGTAAAATGTAGTACATCTACTACTACTACATTTAATTGAGCCGCTATACCTATTGAATTGGAAGTTTGAAATTCGTGGTATAAAGACCTTTGTCTTAACCGGCTTAGTCTTATTTCTATAAGCCCGTTAATTGTGAACCAGCAAAAGTGGCCGGGTTTGCATTAAAATTCTCTGCCCAGAACGTTCCTTGAAAAGCATTTTGGCAGATGTCCCTCAACTTCATCTTTTAGGGTATTAAATCACCGCGAACGAATTCTCAGTACTACTATTATTGGAATCGACCATTTCCCGTCCGGTAAACCCAATGCATCACGCATAGGGCGACGATGAGGATAGACCGAGCGTCCCTTTCCATACGACCGTTGTAATCCTCGAGCAAAGAAGTGTTACACTATGCTGAGTATCAGATTGTATACCTGACTCCACCTGTGAACGCAAATTGACTCCCGCCAAGCAGTGTTAATTTTGGTTCACCAAAAATCAGAACATCACCAACCCGGACATCAAGGCCACCGCCCAGATTTAAGCCAAGTTTACGTGTATTGGGATCTCCCACCTCTCTTTGCTCACGCCACAGTTCGTCACTGCCGGATGTGTTTGAGATATTTATGCCACCCAGACCGTAAAGTGTTAAATTATTCCTGTTACGCACAAAATAGTGTACATTTACATTCAGTTCATTCGCTCTAAGCTCACGCTCACCGATTAAATAATAGGTGAAATCAACGCCTCCTCTAAACTCCTCGGTGAAGGTATAGAATATTTGTCCGGTTAGACCGGATTCTGCATTTTCCAAAAATCCTGTACTGGTTCCACGGGTGAATCCGGCTCCAAATGTTATATCATCAGGATTGGTAACAAGATCATCCAAAATTTGTGCCTCGGCATCTTCATGTATGCAAAATAGTAAGAGCAATGAACATGTAATGGTTACAGAAATTGCTATTAATTTATTCATGATAAATAGATTTTAGTTAACGTTTATTTACAGTTTAACTGTATGATAATATTCAGATTAGAATAATATTGGCTCTCTTAAATGCGGTAATATTTTCCGTCATGATATTAATTAATACGTCAAGTAAATATTAAACATACCTCTTGATGGTAACGTTCTCGATGGGGAATAAGGATACAATTAAAACTTAATCCAACCTTCTGAATCAAGCGCCCATACAAATTTTAGTCAAATGATTCCCTTCAAACAGGCTGAATTAGAATCGGGAAATGCCCAATAGTTATGAAGGCTCTTCAATAAAAAATATTCGATAAAAATCCTAAGATCGCCTAAACATCTAATGACAATGCTGGTGGGCCGTGGACCAATTTGTGCCGGGAGGGCAGTTTTGTGAATCTGCGCCAAAAATGGAAAAAAATACAATGAGCAGTCCAAAAACAAGGGCTAACACTACGGCAATCATCCCGATTTTTGAGGACATTTGGGAAGTGTCTTTATTCTGGCAGCAATTTTTATACTTCTTTCCGCTGCCGCACGGACAGGGATCATTTCTGTTGGGTTTTTTAGCCATAATTTTTTAATTCATTGAGTTGCTGAAAATTTGTTACATCTGCCTGACGGTTCTATAATGTGCTTAATTTACTAATCAAAAACCATAATCCGTTTTTTTGGTGGGATTCCCGCACTTTTCAACGCTCCGATGATTATAGATTCTAGCACATGAACTACGAAATACCTTTAATTTTATTGATAATCTGCAATTCAGCAAAGATCATAGCCGAGTGAAATATAGATCATAGTCAATATCTATTATTCTCAGGTTATATTTTATGTATTTTAAGAGTATAAAATAAATTAGCCCAATCTAAAAGAATAGCTCAAGCATGGAAAACGACAAAAGTCAAAACAAAGCGGATACCTACAAGGCAAATCAAGACTCAAACAATGGTACTGGCAGTGCAGCAAAATGCCCGTTTCATGGTAATCATGAATCGGTAAAGCCCAATGCAGGTGCCGGCACCACGAATAGTGAATGGTGGCCCAATCGTTTAAACCTGAATATTCTTCGCCAGCACTCTTCGTTGTCGGACCCTATGGACGCCGATTTTAATTACGCAGAAGAGTTTAATAAGCTGGATCTGAAAGCCGTTAAGAAAGATATTTCTGATCTGATTCCCGACTCCCAGGACTGGTGGCCGGCAGATTATGGCCACTACGGGCCGTTATTTATCCGTATGGCATGGCATAGTGCAGGAACATACCGTGTGCAAGATGGCCGCGGCGGTGGAGGAACAGGCGATCAGCGGTTTGCGCCTCTGAACAGCTGGCCTGATAACGTGAATCTAGATAAAGCCCGCCTGTTGTTATGGCCGGTAAAGAAAAAGTATGGACGTAAACTTTCCTGGGCAGATCTGATGATCCTGACCGGAAACGTTGCTCTTGAATCCATGGGCTTTGAGACGTTTGGTTTTGCTGGCGGACGTGAAGACGCATGGGAGCCTAACGACGATATCAACTGGGGCCCGGAAACAGAATGGCTCGATAGTGAGCGTCATGATGAAGAGGAAGAATTACAAGGCGCACTCGGTGCCGATCACATGGGATTGATTTATGTAAACCCTGAAGGGCCCAACGGCAATCCTGATCCGAAAAAAGCAGCAAAGTACATCAGGAATACATTTGCACGCATGGCTATGAACGACGAAGAAACCGTTGCGCTAATTGCCGGCGGACACACCTTCGGTAAAGTTCACGGTGCAGCACCTGAAGAGCATCTCGGAAACGAACCCGAATCAGCTTCTATGGAGCAGATGGGAATGGGCTGGAAGAGTAGCCATGGCACCGGAAAAGGCGCAGATACCATCACCAGTGGACTTGAAGGCGCATGGACTGAAACGCCTACTGAGTGGAGTATGAAGTATCTTGAAAACCTGTTCAAATTCGACTGGGAGCTCACCAAGAGTCCGGCCGGTGCATTTCAGTGGAAACCAAAAGACGGAGCAGGAGAAGGCACTGTGCCTGATGCACACGATCCTAAAAAGAAGCACGCTCCATTTATGCTAACGACCGATCTTTCACTCAGAGAAGATCCCGCATACGAAAAGGTATCCCGACGATTTTTAGAGAATCCGGATGAGTTTGCAGACGCTTTTGCACGAGCATGGTATAAGCTTACTCACCGTGATATGGGGCCCAAATCACTCTATCTCGGACCGGAAGTGCCGGAAGAAGAGTTGCTATGGCAGGATCCGATTCCTGAAGTGAGTTACGAACTGGTAAATGATGAAGATGTTACCGAACTAAAAGGTAAAATTCTGGACTCAGGACTGTCAGTTTCTGAGCTTGCATCTACCGCATGGGCATCTGCATCAACATTCCGCGGATCTGACAAGCGAGGCGGTGCAAATGGTGCACGTATACGTTTGGCTCCACAGAAGGATTGGGAAGCAAACAATCCGAAGCAGCTATCCGGCGTACTGAAAACGCTTGAAGGAATTCAGAAAGAATTCAATAAGGCACAGTCAGGCAAGAAGGAAGTTTCTCTTGCCGATGTGATTGTGCTGGGTGGGTGTGTCGCTGTTGAGAAGGCGGCTAAAGATGCCGGCCATGATGTAGACATACCGTTTACACCGGGACGCGCAGATGCCACTCAAGAGCAAACTGATGTGGAGTCTTTTGCATGGCTTGAGCCGCAAGCAGACGGTTTCCGTAACTACTTTAACGCGAAAAAAGCTACAGCGGAAGAGATGCTGGTAGACAAAGCCCAGCTGCTTACGCTAACAGCTCCGGAAATGACGGTACTGCTTGGTGGCATGCGTGTTCTTGATACGAACTTCGACGGTTCTGATCACGGAGTATTCACGGATCGCCCCGGAACCCTGACCAACGATTTCTTTTCAAATCTGCTGGATCTCGGTACGACCTGGAAGGCGACTTCTGATGACCAAAAGGTGTTTGTGGGAAGCGATCGGAAAACAGGAGAAGTGAAGTGGACCGGGAC
>PWFZ01000448.1 GCA_003555185.1 Balneolaceae bacterium
AAGTATTCTACCGGTTCCTCAATAGTTAAAACATTTTTTGATGGATCAATTACGTAATACAATGCCGCAACCAATGTTGTAGACTTACCACTACCCGTTGGTCCCGTAATTATTACAATACCGGAAGGCTTTTCGATTGCCTTAACAAAGTCTGCTTTTGCCCTTTCTTGTAAACCCAGGATATTCAGATCTGTAATCACCTCCCGGTCATCCAGAATACGAATTACAACTGACTCAAATTTCCTTTCAAATTGAGCTCCTACCATTGGCATAATAGAAACCCGGTACCGAATGTTGTGATTATCCACCGGACGCTGTATAAACCCATCCTGAGAGCTATCACGCTCAAACCGATCAACATTACGAGTCTTATCCTTTACCACAGCCGTAATGGCCTCTGGTTTCACATTTTTTTGTTGATGCCATAACTGAAGCTTACCATCGGTTCTGAAACGTATATCCGTTGTAGTAGGACCACTTGGAATAATGTGCATATCACTTACGCCTTGGCGAACTCCTTCAACCAACATTCCCTCAATCAGGGAATTAAGCATACTTTGATTAATTTCTGCATCGATCTCATCTTCATCTACATCTTCCTCAACGTTGGAAATATCTCCCTGCTCAAGATCTATTTCCTCGAGAAGATCAAGAAACTCATTTTTCTGCTCATAAACTTTGGAGAGCGTGTCTTCAATAAGCTCATAGCGGCAGTAGTTAATATCAAACTCTTTAAAATTGAGTTTGGCAATGATATTAGAAAGTAGTGGGTTGGAAGGGTCTGCAGCAGCGATTGTAAGACTGTTATTTGTTTTTTTAACAGGAATGGCTTTTTGATGAACCAAATCATCTGTTATCTCTTTAGGGAGAGCTTCCACATTTTTCTTGATCCGCTGAATGCTTGCATCATCAAGCTTATTTATACCTTCAAATATCTCATCGAACGCATAGATATTCGCAATCTCTTTCATAATCGTATGCCGATCAAGTTTGAGATCCTGATGCAAAATCTGTCCTAACCTGCGATTCGATTCTTCAGGCTCTTCAGAAAGCGTTTTAATAGCCATCTGAAGCTGCTCATCGCTTACAATTCCTTTACTTAGAAGGAGGTTACCAATATGTTGCTTTGTATTTACCTTACCCATCGACTATTCCTGCTTAAACCTTTTCTACGGTTGTTAACAACACTTTGTACTTTGAGCCCGCAAAAAATTCTCTACATTTTTCCATAACTACCAACGAAGTTGGATCCAAAAGTTGAAATATTAGAATATTCTTAACCTAATTGATTGGCCTGAATTTAAAAAATGAGTTTTTATATGCATAGCATTACAGATAAAAAATTTGAACATTAATAAATGCTACACGCAGAGCAAGTTAATACGAAACTTTTTATAAATCAGATAAGACGTAAGGTGTTTTTAAGAAAGGCAGTAAAATGCGGAGGGGGAGGGATTCGAACCCTCGGTACCTCGTAAAAGGTACACTCGCTTTCCAGGCGAGCCCGATCGACCACTCTGGCACCCCTCCGTTTCAGAAGACCGAAAATATAGGAGTTTGATAAGCTACATTCAACGAGAATAACAATTAAATAAGTAACTAAGCTATTCTAGCTATACGCCTTATTTATACTTGTTAATTCTCCATAACTACAACTTTACTGCGGTATGAACATACATATTACTGTTTGATGGGTTCATCAACCCTATAGAGTTATAAGGTTTAATCCGTGATTTTATTTTCTGAATCAATTCCTGAACCTCGGATTCCACAAATCCATCCGTCTTCACTTTTTTTATATCAGCATGAGTTTTCACAATGATTTCGCGGAGCCGTGAATCACCTGCACATAAAAAAGTACTGGGAATATCGCCTCTTAACCTACCCTGCTCATACCGAACGGAAGCAACAAAATAGAGCATCACCGCTGCATTAAATAGCTCATTATGCCTTCGTGAAAGATAGCAAGAAGAAACCATCAAATCTATGAATGACAGTTCTTTAGTATATTCTTCCTCTATTTTTTTTAAACCCTTTTCAATATCCTCTACCCTTTTATGTTGAGCAAATATTTTCAGGATTTTCTCTACCCCTGTCAACGCATGTGCAATGCCTGTACTGTGTAGCGGATCAACAAAACCTGCTGTATGATGTAGTGCCACCCAGCCATCGCCATGCATCGAACTTAACTTTCGCTGAAGCCTCCCCGTCTTCAACATCCGTCCCGGACTCTCTGCAATTTTTGAATGTTTAAAAATCTCATTTACTGATGGATATGAATCAAGAATCCGCTTCCAAAACTTCTCCAGAGATTCTTTTTTAAGCTCATTATCAGAAGTATCAATAACCACCCCTGAACTTAATAGGTCATTATTGAACCGCAACATCCACACCCACCCTTCGTCAATAATATGATGAAGAGCGGAATGATCCGGGTTATAGGGATAATCATCAGTATGAAAATTTCCTCTTTCCAGATAAGAACTCCAGCGATCAACCCCTTCAAAGTGGGTGAAAATAGCTTCTGAATGAGTCTCAAATCTATCAGATGAGGATGATGTCCCAAAAAATGACTCCGAAAAAGATGATGACCCTGTAGCATCTATAATCCATGATGCCTCAATCTTGGATGATTTCTGATTCTGCAGCACGTTTACGTCCCAAATCCCTTTTTCCAAGTCACGAACCAAGCTTTGAATCTCACATTCGTCTAAATAATCTACTTCTGACTCGTTAGCTTTATTAACCAAAAAATGATCTACATCACTGCGCAGCCAGTTTGTATCAGAATTCATGTCGTTCTCACTAGCTGCCACCAGGAGTTCGTTTGAGTGTGAATTAATACTTTCAAATCGTTTTCCTTTTTGATGATGATAGTAGCTGAAGCCTCTTTTTAACCCGCAAACAATTTCCGGATAGTTCTTTTGCCATTCGCCGTAACGGGAAAGTTTCTTTAAAAATGGCAGGTTATAATCATCTGAAAGATCACGCAATATCATGTCTGCAATAGGAGTAGATGATTCACCTACAGTAAATCTAGGGTGTTTATTTTTTTCAACCAAACAAACTTGAAACCCGGAATTTGCTAGTGCCATCGCGGTTATTGACCCGGCAAATCCCGATCCCACCACCAGAAAATCGTATGCTTTTTGATCAAATTTATTCAACACACGCACATTGAATGTCCGGTAAAACCTTCTGTTTGATGTTCATTTGATGCAGCCGCTCTTTTCGCTTTTGGAAGCAGACCTCACAATCCGAAAACTTTTCCAGATCCCACAAATCACAAAATACCCGCCCCTTATTAAGTTTAAGAGAACGATTATACACGTCTTCAAGAGCTGATAACGTAGGAGGAACGTACTCTCCGGATTTTTTAAGCTCTTCCATAATTCCATTTCCATCCCGGGTCGGAATAATAGAACAAGCAGAAACACCCGATTCAAAAGCAAAATCAACGGATTTTAAACACCACTCAATGTTTTCCTGTTCATCGATCAAAAATGGTGGGTTGAGCAAAATAAATGCACGTACTGAGATGTCATTCTTTACCAAAAACCGGGTCGCGTCAAGAAAATTTTCTTTTGTGATCTGCTTATTCAGTTTTGGCAGCACTTCTGGGTGAATAGATTCTAAGCCCATTGCAATTTCAAAAGTCCCACTCAATTGATCTTTAAACCCCGGAATAAAGTCGCCTATCAGCTTGGGATGATTTTCTACGATTACATGCTCGTAACCGTCAACCAGCTTAATAATTGTGCCGTAATCTGATTTAGGGATCGCTTTACCATCAAAAAAATTCCCGCTGTTATAGAGTTTAATCACATCCGCTTTTGGCAGATGATCTAATGCAAACTCTATTTGAGCAGGAATTGCACCTTTTGGAGTGGGTTCATTCAGTGTATGGCGCCATAAGTCACACATCACACACTTAAACGGACACTCCCTGTTGGTAAGAAAAATAGTGTTGACAGATTTCAGCTTTCCATCCGCCTGAACTTCCTGTTCATTCAGGAAAAAGTCAGGCTTAAATGGATCCATCGCCTCTTTTGCAGGACGATACTGTTCTACTAACCTGTTTGTGATGTCTGTTTGCAAGTTTCTATGAGTATAACGATTGAAAATATCTGCGATAGACCATCTCATTTTCCGGGAATACTTCATTAAAATCATCCATTGGAACCGTTCCATGCTGCATTCTACGTTTTGGAAACACGGGCATATCCATTCCCGTTATAGCCTTCACTCCTCTTTTAACTACGTCACCTTTTAGCCGATACAGTTTTTGATGATCCCAGTCCGTCAATTCGATAAACGGAATCCGCTCGGCGATATCAATCACGTTATGTATCGTATATGGACTGAATGGTGTAAAATCGTGAAGACTCGCCGGAGCAAATGTTCGAACGTGTCCGCGACTTTGTCCGCCGGAATAGGTAAGCGAATGCTTGATTTTATCCACGCCCCACCCTTCATGATAGAGCAGATGATTGTTTAACACACTCCGAATAGTCAATTCGGGGTTATCTTCGATTGGATACGATCGTAAGTTTTCGTCGCCACCGTCACCATCAACAAGATATTTCCAATCCGGATATTGTGCTCTGATCTTCTTACATAGAGCAAGCCCCATTGTTGC